>NZ_LADY01000042.1:0-8373 GCF_000961715.1 Roseovarius sp. BRH_c41
GCAGGGCGCGCGCCTCGGGGTCGAGCGGCGGCAGGCCGGGGGCGCGCGCCACCCATGCCATCAACCGCGCCCGCGTTTCTCGAACCGGGGCAGCATGGCCGAGAAATCGCGGCCCTTGCCATCTTCGGCTTCCACGAATTGCGCGTAAAGATCGCAGGCGGCGCGGCCCATGGGGGTGTCGGCGTCCGCCGCCTCTGCCGCCTGTTGCGAGAGGCGAAGATCCTTGAGCATGAGATCGGCGGCAAAGCCCGGTTTGTAGTCGTTGTCGGCGGGCGATTTGGGGCCGACGCCGGGGGCCGGGCAATAGGCGTTCATCGACCATGAGTAGCCCGAGGAGGTCGAGACCACATCGAACATCGCCTGTCGGTCGAGGCCCAGTTTATCGGCCAAGGCAAAAGCCTCGCAGGTGGCGATCATGGTGACGCCGAGGATCATGTTGTTGCAGATCTTGGCCGCCTGCCCATTGCCGGAGGGGCCGCAATGCACCGCCTTTTGCCCCATGATATCAAAGAGGTCTCGGGCGATGTTAAAGCCAGCCTCATCACCACCCACCATGAAGGTGAGCGTGCCTGCGGTGGCGCCGCCAACGCCGCCCGACACCGGCGCATCGAGCGCGGAGAGGCCCGCCGTCTGCGCCTCGGCCGCGACCTCGCGGGCGCTGGCGACATCGACGGTGGAGCAGTCGAGCAGAACCGCGCCCTTGTCCATGACCGGGATCACCTCGGCTGCGACCTTGCGCAGGATGGACCCGTTGGGCAGCATGGTAATGACAACTGCCGCGCCCCGGGCGGAGTCAACGGCGCTGGCGGCCATCGTTACGCCGTCGATGCTGACCTCGGCCATGTCGTAGCCGGTGACATCATGCCCCGCCTTGGCCAGATTGGCCGCCATCGGTGCGCCCATATTGCCCAGCCCGATAAACCCGATTTTCATGTATTTGCCTCCTCCAGCGTCAGGGCGTTCTTGCCCAAGGGTTGCAACATCTGCGCGACGGCTACGTCCGGCAGGCTGTCAATCCCATGTTTCCAAATTGGTTTTCTGTCCTTGTCGATGATCGCGGCGCGAATACCCTCAAGGAAATCGCCCTGTTCCATGGCACGATAGGTGAAACGGTATTCAAGGCCAAGGGCACGCCCGATATCGGCGGTGGGCGCCCGCAGACGGTGAATCATCTCGACCGCGCAGGCCATCGAGAGGGGGGAATTGCGGCTGAGGGTTTTTAGCGTGTCGCGGGCAAAATCGCTGTCCTCGGCGCGCAGGGCGTTGGCGACGTCGCGCAGGGTCTCGCCGCTGAAATGGCGGTCGATTTGGGGGGTGAGGGCAGGCAGGAGGCCTGGTGGCGGTGTCTCGGCATGGGCGGCGATAACGGCCGGGTCTCCAGTCTCGATCAGGGCGGCGGTGAGGGTGGGCCATATGAGTTGTGGCACGTAAGTATCTGCAAATCCCGCATGAATTGCGTCATCCGGTCCCATGCGCGTACCTGTGGTGCCGAGATATTCACCCAAGCGCCCCGGCGCGCGGGCAAGGAGCAGCGAGCCGCCCACATCCGGCACAAGGCCGATGCCACATTCCGGCATGGCGATTTGCGTGCTCTCGCAGGTGACGCGGTGCGACCCGTGACAGGAAATGCCCACGCCGCCGCCCATGACAAAGCCCTGCATCAGGGCGATATAGGGTTTGGGATAGCCCGCGATCTTGGCGTTGAGGCGGTATTCATCGGCCCAGAAGCGGCGGCCAAAGGCGAAATCGCCCGCGCGGCCGGTGTCGTAGAGTTGCTGGATGTCGCCGCCTGCGCAAAAGGCCTTGTCCCCTGTTGCGTCGATCAGGATGAGGGCCACTTCGTCATCCGTGCGCCAGTCGTCCAGCGCCGTCTCGATCGCCGTGGCCATGTCGTAGCTGAGCGCATTCAGCGCCTTGGGGCGGGTGAGGGTGATGCGGCCCGCGCGCCCCTCTTTGCGGATCGAGATGTCTGTGGTCATTGGCCCGCCAGCATTTGCCGCGCCACGATGAGGCGCATGATCTCGTTGGTGCCCTCCAGGATTTCATGCACGCGCAGGTCGCGGACCAGTTTTTCAATGCCGTAATCGGCGAGATAGCCGTAGCCGCCATGCAGTTGCAGGCATTGGTTGACGACGCGGCTGCCGGTTTCGGTCACGAATTTCTTGGCCATGGCGCAGAATTTGGTGGCATCGGGGGCGTCATTGTCGAGCTTCCACGCCGCTTGGCGGAGGAAGGTGCGGGCGGCTTGGAGGTCGATTTCCATGTCGGCGAGACGGAATTGTAGGGCTTGAAACTGGTCAATCGGCTTTCCAAAGGCCTTGCGCTCGGCCATATAGCGCAGAGTTTGGGTCAGTCCCTGCTGAGCCGCACCAAGCGAGCAAGCGCTGATGTTGAGGCGCCCGCCATCAAGGCCGGACATCGCATAAGTGAAACCTTTCCCCTCTTCTCCCACCATATTTTCGGAAGAAATATTGCAATTGTCAAACTGCACCTGCCGGGTTGGTTGGCTGCGCCAGCCCATTTTATCCTCGAGCCCGCCATAGCTGAGGCCCGCTGTGCCAGCCTCGACATAGACGGTTGAGATGCCCTTGGGGCCGTCGCTGCCGGTGCGGACCATGACGACATAAGCGTCAGAATAGCCCCCGCCCGAGATGAAGGCCTTGGTGCCGTTGAGCGTGTAGCCCTCATTGGTGCGGTCGGCGCGGGTCTTGAGGGCTGCGGCGTCAGAGCCGGAACCGGGCTCGGTCAGGCAGTAGGACAGGACGGTTTCCATGGTCAGCGCGCGGGGCAGCACCCGCGACTTCATCTCATCTGAGCCGAATTTGTCGATCATCTTGGCGCACATGTTGTGGATCGACAGGAACGCCGCGACCGAGGGGCAGGCCATCGAGAGCGCCTCAAACACCAGCGTCGCATCGAGCCGTGAGAGGCCAGAGCCACCCGCATCCTCGCTCACATAGAGCCCGCCAAGGCCAAGCGCCGCGATTTCCGGCCACAGGTCCTTGGGGATGGTGCCGGCCCTCTCCCATTCGCGGGCATGGGGCGCGATGCGGTCCTGTCCAAAGGCATGGGCCATGTCGAAAATGGCAGTCTGTTCCTCGGTAAGGGCGAAATCCATCGGCGGCTCCTCTGCGCTGAAATGAACGGCTGTTTAATTAACAACTATTTCAGAACTATTGCAAAGGGGGGATGGGGAAAAGGGGTGTAGCGTGACTGTTGTAGCGTGACAACTTAGTTTGCAGTAAATTACACTCTAGTTTACAGCAACGCGATTTTGGGTAAGGGCCGGTTGTTTGCGTGCCGCGAACGTTCACAAAAGTTCGCTCAGAGGGAAGTATTGTTGTCATCTTCGCCGGACTGGCACTATATCTAGAAGAAAGCCCCAACAAACAGGAGACAAGCATGGCAAACAGAAAGCAGTTCCTATCCCGTTCCGAGGACGACGCTGAACTGCTCCAACTTCTGGCACGCACACAAGACGTCGAAGTGAGTGACGAGGTTCTCCATGAGCAGCGCGTGAGCTTTGCTTTTGGCAACGCAATGAATGACGATACGATTACAAAAGACAGCGTCAAAAGAGCGAGCGAGAGTATTCGGCTGCGCGCATAATCTTTACAGGGTGGCGGCACTTTTAGGGTGCCGCCAGAATACAGTAAAATGGCACTTCGAAAATCAGAATACCCTCATCTATTTGAGCGTGTACAAGAGCAGAACCTGCTCCGGCAGTACGATTTATTGACGAATTGCGTCGAGATCGGATTTGAGCAAGGCATTGATGCGTTCGACAAGTATACATTATGGGCGCTAAACTATGTGGCGGTGGCAAATATATGCCAGCTGGGCGGACGCTACCGGGAAGGGCCCATATATGTAGGAAACCACATTCCTCCCCATTTTCGTGACGTTGAAAAACATATGGATCAATTATTCTCGTTGATCCACGAAAACTGGGATGTGATTACGAGCCCCACAACGTTAGCAGCTTACGCTTTGTGGCGGCTAAACTGGATTCATCCATTCATCGAAGGAAACGGACGAACCGCGAGAGCAGCTTGCTATTACCTAATCTGTATGAGGCAGGGTCGTCTCTTGCCTGGACGTAAAATTGTACCGGAACGAATTCGGGAAAATCGAGAACCTTACTACGCTGCTCTAAAGAAAGCGGACGATGCTTGGGAGGCCGGACATTTTGATGTGTCCGAGCTGGATACATACCTTCAAGGTCTTTTGCGGGATCAGTTAGCGGACAACGATTAGCGCATACACGCGCCTTCCATTGCTCGACTCGACTGATCGAGGTCAGATTTGCCGTTCGCGCGGCGGGATCATATTTGACCGCGAAAGCGACGTAGCTCGAATTCGTTGGGGCGTTTCACAAAATCGTCCGCCGTAGCCCAGAGAGACTTGATCAAGAAAGGTGTTCTGGGGGCATTTTGACTTGGATCAGATGGGTAGCGAAGTGGGTAACCGCTAAGGCCGCCGTGAAGATTGCCGAGTGCAATGATGTACTCTTCGATAAGCGGCAGTATATCATCATCGTTAGGAACGTCCGGATAGTCACCGTTCGCACGATCCTCTGCTGCCACCAGGCGTGCATTAGCAAAAACGTGACCCCGCACCGGTTCGCATACGTCGGTGCCCCATAGGCTTACGATATCGTGTCCTTTTCGCCCTTTGGTTGGTGGCGGCTGGCCATTCAAGTTGGAACACGCTTTGAGCATCAACTCTAGCCCATGACCAGCAAGTGCCAAAGTCGGTCGAAATAGGATTCGACCTCTATCCCGCTGTGCAGCGTTCAAGACCAAAGCGCCCTCTAAGAATTGCTTTGCAATGCTCGCATATTGTCCGGCGTCCGAGGAAAAGAAATCTGCCATAAAGAACCTACCTTATTGCGAGACGGCTTTCGCGATGTGCGACTGAAGCCTAGCATTTGAATGCATCGTTCATCGGTACTAGAGTACCTTGTGTCGGTGTACCGCAAAAGTCCGCAGCGGTTTTAAACCGGCCAACGTTCGACAGTCCGTCTAACCGGGCATTTAACACCCCCCTAAACACCCCCCTCACTCCACATACCGAAACCCCTGCACGGCGCGGAAATGGCCGCCGTAGCCGGTCCCGGCGGGTTTGAGGCCTTTGCGCGCCCGGGCGGCGGCGAGGGTCTTCATGCTACGCTCCTTGGACTCGGCGTAGAGGATGGCCGAGACCTGTGCCCAGAGGGGATCGCGGCGGAGCGCTGCGGCGAGGCCGGGGTGCGAGGTGTGAAAGAGCATCGGCATCGGTTTCACTTGCGGCTTAGCGCGCGGCGTTTGAGATGGAAGCGATGCGGGGCTCAGGTCATCGAGAGTCGCGGAACATTAAAAGGGCAAGCTCTAGAGCCACATGTTTGACAGGCTCGTTCAAGCCATTGTCAGTCTTCAATTCCTCCAAGGAGTGGAACTTGCCTCTGGTAAACTGGCCAATTTCGTCAGGCCCGGCATACCCCATCAACCAGTCCGAAAATGTTCGTCTTTCAACGCCATCGCTCCAAGTGAGTGACAAGTTACTGTGACGATGATCGTGGACAATCCTCCTATAATAGCAGTCTTCGACTACAGCCTTCTCCCCCTCCAGGACCTGGAAAAAAAGTTGGTCATGATACATGAGAACGCCGGTGATCTGATCCCTCGCGTTATTGCGCTGAGAGACCTCAAGGATGTCAGACAAAGTTTCCTGACCGAGCGGTGATCGAGCGGAGCTTACATAGGCGAGTTGATAGAGCAAGAGTGGGTCCTGTGCATGATGGAAACGGCCGCTTATACCATTGGTTGTGCTATGACCATTCAGTGGCCGGCAGAATCTCGCTGGAGTTGCAGCGATTTTGAGCGATTGACCGCTTCAGGAAACGCCGGTGCGGTATCTTAAGGTAGGGAACGCGGGAGGCAGTTTCGAAAGCCCAGCGGCCTTTTTAAATGCCCCTTCAACACCCACCTAAACCCCTTTCACTCCACATAGCGAAACCCCTGCACGGCGCGAAAATGCCCGCCATAACCTGACCCGGCGGGCTTGAGCCCCTTGCGCGCCCGGGCGGCGGCGAGGGTCTTCATGCTGCGCTCCTTCGATTCGGCGTAGAGGATGGCCGAGACCTGCGCCCAGAGGGGATCGCGGCGCAGGGCGGCGGCAAGGCCGGGGTGCGAAGTGTGAAAGAGCATCGGCATGGGCCTCTCGTAGCGGTTCACGCCGCGCCGCCAGAGGGCGCAGACCTCGTTGAGAAACCGCAAGCCCAGCCCCGCGCCCTGCCACTCGGGCATGACGACGAGGCGACAGGCGCGGCCCTCGACCAGCCCCGGTCGGGTCGAGACGGCGAGATGCGCCACGGGTGCGCCGTCGACAAAGCCCACGTAGTAATTGGCCGCGATCATGCGGGGCAGCTTCAGGTAGTGATGCGGCTCAAAGGCGGGCCAGAAGGAGCCGTCCGTCTGGTGAATGTCCATGGCAATGCGCGGTGCCCGTCGAAGACGCCTCCAGCGGAACTCAGCCCGGCGGGTGTCGATCACCCAATCGGGCTGCAACCAGGACACCACGTCCTCGTGACAGGTGACGGCGACGAACTGGCCGGGGCCGCGTCGCCATGCCTTGGCAAAGGCGGCCGCCCCGATCTGGGCCACGCGCCGGTCGATGGTCGAGGTGAACTCGTCGAGAATGGCAAAGCTCGGCCGCTCGGCGAGAATGCGCGCGAGCTCGGCCCGGAACTGCTCGCCGGTCGAGAGGTGGCGGAAGGGGCGCAGCCAGCTCGGCACCGTGCCAAGGCCCACGGCCGAGAGCGCCGCCGCGACAGCATCAAATTCCCCCTCGGGATCAATCGCGTCGATCAGCGCGCCCTCGGGCCACGGGCGCGGATCAAGCTCAGCGCCAAAGGCTTCGCGGGCGAGCGAGGATTTCCCGCTGCCCGAGGGGCCGACGATGAGGCCGATCTGCCACGGGCGTGCCGCCAAATCAGCCTCGACCTCGAGGCGGAAATCCGCGTCGCCCTCGACGTTGAAGAGGCTGGAGACCCGGGCCGCGCGGTAGGTGTCCGGGATGGGGCTGGCGTGGTGAATGGCGAGCTTCATGTCACCACCACGCGGCATTTGAAGCCCTGACGGCGCAGGCGGCCGAAGGCGTCGACTTGGGCGGCCTCGTCCTCGAGGAGGACAATGACGCCATATTGCCGCCTGTAACGGACGCCTTTGGGCAGGCCCGGCGCACCGGGCGGCAGGTCAGGTTTCGGGAGTGTGGTCGATCTGGCCAAGTCTGGCTCCTTCTCTCTGCGCATCGCGCGTTGGGGGAAGGGCTCTTGGCCTCAGGATATTCATCGCCCGGCAGCGCGGGCATTTGATCGAGACGCCGGATATTTGCGCGCCTCTCTCATATTTAAATAGCAAACGGCCGCAGGCGCAGCAACGCAGTTCTAGACCTTCCAAATCGAATCGCCTCATAGTCCCGCCGCCCCCTTGGGGCAGGGAGCGGCCATGAGGTCTGACTGGTCGGCGGGGTTGAAGTTTGGTGACTGGCCCCGCGTCCCCGGGCGTGCCCTCCAGCGCGCTCGGGGCCTCCTGTAGGGCGGCCGCTCAGGGCCACCGGGAAATCCCCACTCATTGGGGAATGTCTTCAGATCGACCGGCCGACGGTCAGGCGCGCCGCATAGGTTTCCGTCTTGCCGCCTTTCGAGGCGCGCAGCTGGACCTCGTAGAGCCCCGCCGAGAATGTCTCCGCAGGCCAGAACACGCGCACCTTACCCGCCGCGCCGTCCAGGACACTCGCCCCCAAGGGGATGGTGGGGCCAGCGCCGACCGCCCATGCCTCCACAGCGGCCCCGCCGAGATCGGGCGCGGTGCTGTCCTTCCTGAGGAACGTGATTTCGGCGGAATAGGTGTTTTTCTCGAAGGTCTCCATCTTATCCATCAGTCTCTCCATGTGGCCACAAAACGTGGCTCATCCCAAAGGGCGGTAAAGCTCGGTTCATCCCAAAGGGCCGTAAATTGAGGCTCATCCCAGAGGGCCGTGGCCCGGAAGTCCACCACCCGGCTCGTGTCAGCGGGTGTGGCCTCTGACCCAGACGTGCCTCCGGAGACCGCAGACCGGGCCGCGATCCGCGCGGGTGCGGCTATCACGCCGGACACGCCGCCCGCGTTGGCTGCGCGCTGAGTGATTGCGGTGGGTGTGGCCTCTGCCCCGGACAGCCCGCCTGACGCGGCCTCTCTGACGCTGACATGCGCGGCCATGGCCCCGGTGCCAGAGGCGCCCCCGGAGGCTGCAGCGCGCGATCCTACAGACACCGGCGCGGCACTCGCGCCAGAGGTGCCACCGCAGGTCGCGGATCGCGCGACCTGTCCGGTTGTCTGAGGGGTGGCGATG
>NZ_LADY01000050.1:0-162393 GCF_000961715.1 Roseovarius sp. BRH_c41
TGTCGCGTTTAGTTCCCGATTTCAATTGAAGCAGTAAGCTGAAACTGAAGCGCTGGAATTTCACCTTAGCGCTTCACCAACACGTCAAGGTTCCTGAGCTTCACAGCCCTGCGGCTTTGGTCAGGTTCACCCGGAACCTGTCGCGCCTGCGCTGGTAGCGCCGGGTCATCTCGGCGGAGGCATGTCCAAGTTGCTTTTGAACATAGCGCTCATCAACCTCTGCCGACGAGGCGAGTCCGGCGCGTAAGGAATGCCCGGAGAACATTGCCAGTCGTTTGGCTTCCGGCAGATCGGATCTGACGTCGCTCTTCAGAACGGTTGCCTTGATCAGTCGTGCGACGTGCTTGTCGGAAAGGCGGGTCTCGAGGGCATGTTTGCCGTCCCGCGAGGTGCGCACGAAAACCGGCCCAAAGTCGATCTTCGCGAAGTGTAGCCATTGCTCCAGCGCATGGACGGGGCAGGTCTGGTCGCTTGAGCCACGCCCGACCTCGACCTCGCGCCACCCGGTCTTGGCGTTTAGCGTCAACAGAACACCTCCTTCGAAGATCTCCATCCAGCCGCCGGAGTCCGGTGTATCATCCTTGTGTACATCGAGGCTGACGATCTCGGAGCGACGGAGACCTCCAGCATAACCCAAAAGCAAGATCGCCCGGTCTCGGAGCCCGCGGAGATCGTAGGGCAGGGTGGCCACCATGGCCTGGATATCGTCAGGCAGGATAGCTTCCTTCTGAACCGGCGGGCGCGCATGCTTGCGTTTGATCCCAGCCAGAACAGTGGCGATGTGGCGGTCCTTGCGATCAAGAGTGAACCCGCGCTGCCTGTAGTTCCAAGCGAGGCCGGAGAGGCGCCGCTCAATGGTGGAGACCGAGAGAGCAGGGGCCTTCCCGGTCGCGGCGGCCAGGTCCGCCACATAGAGCCCGACCATCTCGGGCGAGGGGGGCAGGGGATCCGTCCCTTTCAGCCGGCACCAGCGGGTGAAGTTTTTCCAGTCGGCCGAGTAGGCCTTGTTGGTGTTCTCAGCTGTAGAGGCCTCGGCGTAATCGCGCGCGGTGTCGATCAGCCGGTCGAGCGCGCCGGAGCCGGCCACATGGGCGGGCAGAGCGATTGAGGCTCGGTCCCGAGAGGTTCTCTCGTCGTGTTCGTCACTGTCCAGCGAGTCATAGGACGCTGAGCTCGAAATCTCTGCGTCAGACGCGTCGGAATCCTCGATTTTGGTGCCGTTATTCGTAATACTGCTCATGTTTTTGAGCATATCATTTTTACGTCCGATAACGCAAGGTTATTGGACATTATGGCAAAAGATAGAGTGAGGCGTTTTCTGTGCTATTTTCTGGAGCAAAGCGCCGCGATGGTTTAGGCTTCAGTCATGACATTTGCCCGACCGGATCACTCCATCGACACAGACACTCTACCCCGGATGCCCGCATGGGTCACCTCGGCACGTCCTGAAGCCTTTGAAGATGTGGCGTTTTTGTCGGGCGCGGCGCTGAACCACCTGCATCTTGTGTTGGGACGCGAAGAGGTCCCCAAAGCCTTGTTGCGGGATCGGCTGGCGCTGCGAGCGGCCGAGGCATGTGTCGGGTTTTCTGGTCGTCCGGAAAGAGCCCCAGAGCTGCGCGACGCGATTCATCTTCTGCGCTCTGGCGATCTACCTGGTCCCGCGGGGGAGACATATCTTTCTTGGCGTCGCGCCGCTGAACGACCGGTGTCTGTCAAGGCTCTGGCGCGGGCCTTGCCGAGCCTCGACCCGCGACAGATTGCCGAGTGGTTCGATACGGGGCAGGGGGCGCCGGTGCGCCGCGCCGCGATGGTTTTGGAGACAGTCCTGACGGTAGCACCGCGTGCCGAGGTGCCCGCGCTGGTCTTCGCGGATGCCGCGCTCGCGCAGACGCTCGGTTGGGATCATCTTGTGCCGCTACTCGCCGCGGGTTTGAAACGCACAGACCTGCGCAAGCGGGGTGACGATTTGCGCCTGGCCTGTCATCGCGCGCTCATCTCATCGACCCGCGAGGCCGTGCGTCTCGCCGCAGATCTCGCGCGGCGGACGGCGCATCTCAAAGCGGTTGCACCGAAGCTGCGGGCCAAGGGTGCGGGCGACGCGGTCGCGATGTTCCTGAGCCGCGATGCCGTGGCGCCTTCAGCCTTGCCTTTGGCGGACCGCGCGGCGCGGCGGCTCTGCGACCGGCTGGTCGATCTCGGCGCTGTGCGCGAACTGACCGGCCGCGACACCTTCCGGCTCTACGGGGTGTAGTGATGGCCAAGGATCGCTCCGAACCCGAGCTTGACCGCGAGTTGTCCGACCTGCCGCCCGAGCTGCGCTGGCGCGAATGGATGCGCCGGATCGAGGCGGTGCTGTTTGCCTCCGCCGCGCCGGTGCCGCGTGCGGATCTGGCGCGCATAGTGGGGCAGGCGGCCTCGGTTGATCTGCTGGTCGAGGATCTGGCCGCCGATCTGGAAGGGCGTGCGTTCGAGATTGCCATGGTCGCAGGGGGGTGGATGTTCCGGACGCGGCCTGTTTACGCGCCTGCGATCCGCGCCGCTGCTGATGTGAGCGACCAACTGCTGGACCTGAACGAGTTCGACGTCGCGATTTTGGCGGCGATCGCCTACCACCAGCCGATCACCCGCGACGGGCTGAAGGATATCTTTGGCAAAGAGATCAGCCGGGATCTGATCGGGCGGCTGCATGCACACGGTCTGATTGGAACTGGGCCGCGCGCGCCGCGTCGTGGTGCCCCCTATACCTTTGTGACCACAGACGCGTTCCTCGCAGCTTTCGGTATGGAGAGCTTGCGCGACCTGCCAGACGCTGAACAGCTGAATGACGCTGGGCTGGCCGCGCGCCCTTGAAACCTGCTTCAGACCATCAGGGCACCTGCCGCTGCTGATGGAGCCGCGCGGCCGCCTGAACGAGATCCGCCAAATGCGGGCCAGCGGTGGTAGAGCAAGGCCCAGCTTTGGGCCTAGGCAGGACGGCATCGCTGAAGGATGTGACCAGTCCGCTCCAAGCTGGCGCAGCCTGAGCGACACGTTTCCAATAAGAGATCGCGGGACTTCTTCGCGTTCCGAAAGGCGTCGACCGCCCTTCCGTCAATTGCCGAAGCAGATGATAGCGATCTCGATGAGGGAGGCGCGCGATGGACATGCGCTTTTTACCAAATTGAAAGCAGGCTGATCCAAGAAGGTCCGGGAGTGATCGCCCCTCTGCCATTCGATGCCCTGCTGCATGCAAACGAAGCAGATCGTCGATCAGGCGCTCCAGACGCCGAACTCCGTTGGCGGCGGGACGGGTGCGTTTGCAGAGGGCCGCGCCGCACCAGGCGCAGATCTGATGCGGTACAAGACGCTTCTGGCTGAACGGAGCCAATCCTTGTCCGCAGGATGGGCACCTGTCCCGAAGTCGGCAGCCATGGCGAAAGCAAGAAACGCGTGTCGCCAGGCTCCAGCCTCGGCGAAAATAGGGCGTTTCGTCTTCCGCCAGACAAGCGGGACAGAACTGCAGCCAGGTAACCTGCCTCCCGGGTGCGCAGGTCTGCTGAGACCCTGGCCGCAGGGGCAAACGCAGCACAGCCAAAGGGTCGGGAGCAACGGTCAGAGCCGCGATGTCTTCCAAGGGTATGTGGGTATGCTCCCCCAAAAGCCGCAGGATGCGATCGGGCAACGCCCGATCAAGCCGTGCCGACCAGTTCTCGCCCGGCGCTCCGAGAAGCGCACCAAAATAGTGCGGAGGTATGCCGTTTGCGTAAGCGAGGCGGTGCAGCCAACTCGACAGAAGTTCACCTGGTGCGGGCATAATGCTCATGGGCCAACGGTTTCCCGCCGCACTTTCATACCGCTCTGCAGGTGTGACGGAGATCCCGGTCGGCCCAAACCTCATGTCATCTCGTGACGCAAAGCCGAATTGCGGCGCCTCGAAAGAGGCACATAGCCAAGGTCCGACAGGGTTGCGCCCGTGATCCGGTCCTCACCGCGCGAGATGGCCGCAACTGCGGCCCGGGTGACGATCTCGACAACCTCGCCGATCAGCCCCTCTGACAGATCGTGGATGATCTTCGCCAAGGGTTCGCGCGACAGATCGGAAGCTTTTGCGAGCGGCAGACTGGCTTCCAGGCTGTCGAGAAGCGTCGCGAACTCCTCGTCATACGCCCATCGTGGAATGGGGATCGTATCGAAACGTGAGCCCATTTCGTCCGTATCATGAACCGCATCGTAGATCGCGATTTCGCCGACAAGGACGGGTGAGATGTCATGCACCCGTGCGATCCGCCGCAAGAACGAGAAGATGGCCTTCACATCTTGGCGCCGCCCGCGCAACGCGCTGTGGAACTCGTCGAAGATCAAAAGGCGCGGCTTCAGGCGCTCCAGAAGATGATCGACCTGATCGCCGGCGCGGGCCAGGCTGCGCCAGCCCGCGGCTTGTGGCGCGCGCAATCCGGACAGGATGCTGGCATAGAAATGCGACAGCCCTGCACCTTCCCGGGTCTGAATCACCCACACCTTTTGTTGGTCGGCAGCACGCAGATGTTCGACGGCGAAGCGTTCGGCGATCATGGTCTTGCCGTTATGGTAGGGACCGGCAAGCAGCAAACCGCGTGGGCGCAGGGATGGCGGTCGCTCAAGCAGCAGTCGCATCGCGTCATGCGCCGCGCCGGCCGCCGGATGGCTGATCCAGCGCGGCGCGCGCACATGGGCGATCCGCACTGCGTCATCGGCCTGCAAGAGTGGGACGGTGGCGGACATGAGGTGGTCCGGCACCTTACCAATCCTCGATTGGGAAGACCCGCCGCGGACGATCCGGGTCGAGCTTTGCCTGGGCCGAGGCGGAAGGCGTAGCGAAGTCGGCATAAGGCTTCTTTGCCTCGGTGGCATGCCGGGCGCGGGTCATCTCCTTCAAACGGCTTTTGGGGGTTTTGGCGGCGGCAACAGTTGCGGCGATTTCGCGTCGGATCGCTGATGCCTCCTGCACAGGGCGCCGCTGGATTTCGCGCCGCCGCTGTCGATCCGCCTGGTGCTGCCAGAGCGTGATCGGCTCGGCCAGTCCGTCCCGTCGCCTGACCGGCCGCCAAGCCTGGGTATCCGGATCCTTGACGTAGACATGGCTGATGTCGCGAGGATCATAGCACAGATCGAGCGGGTTCAGCCGGTCACGACGCGCGACCAGCCGGCCCAGCCAGGGCTCGAAATAGTCGATGGCGAAGAGACTGATGCCCTGAGGTGAAATCTTCCGCGTCTTGCGCGGCAGGAAATTCAGCAGCACATCGACAGGTGCATCGATCGGCTGGTCTTTCGGCTGGAACCGATCTTCCCACTCTTTCGCCGGAACGGTCAGCTTGCGCGCATTCTGACTCAGGTTGTGGTCGATGATCGCGAGCGCGATGCAGCGTTCAAGATCCGCGAAGCTGAGCCGTGCCCGCGCTTCCGAGGCATAGTCGCCCCGATCCGCGATGGAACGCCCCGTCTTGCCCGGCAAAGCCCGCAGCGCCGTGTTCACTTTCCCCAGCAGGCGTTCGACGACTCCGCCCCGATGCACGGTGCCCTTGTTCCGCATGCGTATGGCGATGCCATAGTCCGCGCATCCTCTGCTGAAGGTGCTGCTTTGGAACTCCTTGGCGGAATCGACGACGATCTGCTTCGGGCGACCATGCATTGGCCAGGCATGATCGATGCCGCGTTCTGCCAGCCAGGCAGTCTTGCAGCACATCGCGTGCGCCAGACAAAGCGCGACAGACAGTCGTGACGGCCGCTCGAGGGTCAGGCAGAAGCCGATGATCGCGCTCGTGGCCACATCTGCAGCGATGGTCAGATAGGGGCGACCAACGAAGACGCCGTGGTCATCAATCACCTCGACAAACTGGATGTCTGCCGGCGTGTGATCGATCTGGACAACGTCGAGCGCGTGGTTAGCCCGGATGTAGCCGGGTCGCGGCTTCAGCCGGTTCAGGTGTTTACTATCTGACAGGCGGCGGCGGGCAATTTCTTCCGGTGCGAACAGAATGGGGATCCGCCGGGCGACAGTGACATAGGCGGGTGGAGTGTGCCCTTCCTCTGCGCAGCGGGCGCGGATCTCTTCAACGATCGGTGCAAGGTCTGGCTGCTCAGGGCAAAGCCACATCTCCCGCAGGGTCATCGCGATGATGCTCTCGACAGCGGGGCTGACCCGTGGTTTCCTTGTCCCACTCGTTCGCGGCAGCAGGGACGATACCCTGCGCTCTTCCCGATACCGCGCCAGATAGTTGTAGACTTGGCGTGTCGAAAGCCGCAGCTCGGATGCCGCGCGCATCACGGCCTCACGCACGGGCGCCGCCCCGTCAAGAATCCGGTCCAACTCGCGCGCGATCCGCGTCGCCTTGGCCCAAGCTTCATCCGAGGCATGCGCTCCGCCGGACGTCATCGATATGAAACTTTCGAAACCGGCTGGGCAGTGCGCCAACAGGGCGGCCACTTGCTGAAATACGGAACCAAAATTGAAACCTTAAGCTGAAAAATGATGTGCAATATCGCGGTATCTTCCAGAAATCACGTAATAATCATGTGCTGAAATGGTGAAGAAAATGCGACATGTGGTTCCTGCCCGGTCCGATGGAAGAGGAGCCGGATTATCTGCCGCCCGGACCTAGGGCAGAGCTTCGTGAAACCGCAGTCCTCGACGATTGGCGGAAGGCAGAAGCGGGCAATGCCGCGCGTCTCGCCCGTGTGGCTGGCCGGATCGGCGCGCTGGACGACCGGCTGCGCCGTGGCCCGAAAGGTTGGCGGCACAGGCTCGCGCTGATGGAGGCGGCAGACCTCAGCTGGTTTGTAGGCGACCGAATTGGCCCGGATCGGCTGGCGCTCTGGAAATCCATGCGCTTGTCCGGCGTGCAGGACGACACCGCGGCGCTCGCGCGTGTCGGATGGGCAGTGCGGCGTCTTACAGGCGGCCCTGGACCGGAAGTGGACCTGTCCGCCTTCCTCGACCGCCGCGACCCCGAGAACCTCGGCGTCGAAGCCGAACCCTTCGCGGATCGCGCGGGCGGTTGGCTCGATCTCATGGCGCAAGCCGCCGATCTTCACCCAATCACGCGCGCTTGCATGGGCTTCCATCTCTGGAGTCTCGCGGGCCTCGGGCAGCACGGCGACCGGATGGAAGCGGCGGTCACAGCCGCACGGATCGTGGCCAGTGAGGGCAAGGGGGCACTCTTCGCGCCTTTGGCCATGGGCGGGGCAGGAGGATTGCGCTTCGGTGGCCCACCCGCTGACCGTCTGTCTCGTTGGCTTGACGGGATGGAGACCGCATGCCTGACCGCAATGCGTCACCTCGATGATATCGAGGCATGGTCGGCGAGGGCGGAAGCCGAGATGAGCCCGCTTTCAGGCCGCACGCCCCCGGCCTTGTGCGCGGTACTTACCGAATGGCCGCTCGTGTCCGCTCCGATGGCCGAGGCCCTGATCGGCGCCAGCCGGGCTGCCGTCCAGCGCAACCTTGCTTGGATGGAAGCGCGTGGTCTGATCCACGAGATGACGGGGCAGGGGCGGTATCGGATGTGGAGGGTCGCAACTTAAGCCGTGCTCTTTGTCGGGGGGCCGACAGTTTATGTTAGAGTCAACGCTTCTGTCCGCCAAACTTGCAGAGAATTCGCGCATCTAGCCCAGTTTGACGAATGTTGCTCGAAGCACGAATGTCCGCACAGATGAAAACGAACCGCCCGTGTCCAGTCTTCGTCTCTTGCTGCGGCTTATAAATGCGTGGCCCAGCGAGGATGGCTCTCGTCAATGATCAAGGCATGGCTGTGCCTGCGATGTCCCCTTAGGTGGGGATGGTCGAGTGGCAAATTATCGTGGGTGTGCTCAAGCTCAACGGGATCGCCGGACGGCCAGAGTTTCAGCGCGGCGAGCATTCCACAAGCCGCGAGGAGCGCCAAACCGATCAACGCTGTAACGACGCCATAAACTGTCAGGAGCCAGCCCGACAGCGGATAGGTCACCAGCCAGCAGGCGTGGGATAGGGCAAACTGCGCCGCGAAGAGCGCCGGGCGGTCCTCCGCATGCGTGGAGCGGCGCAGCAACCGGCCGGAAGGAGTGAGAACGGCGGAATATCCGATACCCACCAATAACCACGCCACCAAGAGGATGGACCAGCCAAGTCCAGCGGTCAGGACCGTCGCACCCAATCCAAGAAGGGTTGCTACCATCAGTGAGGCGCCGCCGAACATTACGGGCCGGTCGGGCAGCCTGTCCAGCAGGCGCGGTAGGATTAGCGCCGCCGTCATGGAGCCCGCGCCAAAGGCGAACATCGTCCAGGCCAGCGCGCTCTCTGACAGGCCAAGAGAGCCGCGCACCAGAACGACTGTATTGACCAGCACCATCGCACCTGCCGCCGCCGCCGCGAGGTTCAATGCCAAGAGCCCGCGCAAGCGGGGCGTGGCCAGATAGATGCGGATGCCGCGCGTAGTGCGGTCATAGACACCGCGCGGCTCGGATGGGCGGGGACTGGGCAGCACGACCGAAACAACCAGAAGGGCCGATGCGGCGAAACCGAGGACCGTGCCGAGGAAAAGCGAATTGTAGGACATCACCGCGAGCAGAAGGGCCGCCAGCGTCGGGCTGACGATGTTTTCCAGATCGTAGGCCAGCCGCGACAGCGACAGCGCGCGGGTATAGCGCGCCTCTTCGGGCAGAACGTCCGGGATCGTCGCCTGAAAGGTCGGCGTGAAGGCGGCGGAAGCCGATTGAAGAAGGAAGATCAGGACGTAGACCTGCCAGACCTCGGTCACGAAGGGCAGTGCGAGCGCGACACCGGCACGCACCAGATCGAGCGTCACCAGAAGCGCGCGGCGCGGCACGCGGTCTGCGAAAGCCCCTGCAATGGGCGCGATGCCCACATAAGCAACCATCTTGATGGTGAAGACTGTGCCGAGGACCAGCGCCGCCCCGTCGCCCGAAAGATCAAAGGCGAGCAGGCCGAGTGCGACTGTGGCGAGTCCGGTACCCAGAAGGGCTACGACCTGTGCCAGAAACAGGTGCCGATAAGTGCGGTCGGAGAGAATATCGAGCATGGTCAGCCTCAGAGATATCGGGCGATCGCCCGCAACTCGGCGCGATCAGTTTCAGAACTTTCAACGTCGATACAATGGTCCATGTGATCATGGATCAGCGCACGCTTGGCGTTCGTCACGGCCTTTTCGACCGCTTGCATCTGCTGAGCAATCTCCAGACAGGGTTTGCCCGCCTCGATCATTTCGATCACGGCGCGCAAATGGCCGTCAGCGCGTTTCAGCCGGGCGACAAGGGCGGGATGGGTTGCATGGACTGGATGTTTTGTCATAAAGTAGTTCTATCCCCCCCGGGAGGATAGAACAAGATGGTGCCACGACGCACC
Organism: Roseovarius sp. BRH_c41; assembly: GCF_000961715.1. Lineage (NCBI taxonomy): Bacteria > Pseudomonadati > Pseudomonadota > Alphaproteobacteria > Rhodobacterales > Roseobacteraceae > Roseovarius > Roseovarius sp. BRH_c41. Next base: position 9,356 of record NZ_LADY01000050.1, read on the forward strand.
ACGCTAGAGACGGGCAGACGGGCAGATCCTATGGATACCTTGAGGACAGTTGTAAACGCCGCGTTTGCGACACTCTTATGTTTGGCCGTACTCCTCTGGTCTGTGGTGCCCGCAACCTCGCACGCACCCTCAGTCATCGGCGTCCTTCAAGAGCACGCAGAAATGGTTGCTGAGCACGGTCATTCGCATGGACTGGAAGAAGACCTCGCCTGGGCCATGCATGGACATAGCCATGACAGCATCGATCACGATCACAGTCAGGCGGTCGTGCCTGGCCCCGACCGATCGCCGCACCCGCTCGATATTTATAGAGCCGCATGGCCGTTGAGTTCGGCCACGTCGAACACCTTGCAGACATACCAAATCGAAAGACCTCCGCGCGTCTGATCGACTGCGTGCCAACAGCGCGCTGCATTCGATCATCAACACATATGCGGAGTTCAATCCATGAATACAGTCCACCAGGGCTGGACCGATCCCGGCATACGCCGGATCGTGATCCTGTCCTTCATTGCCCTTTCGGCGCTCGTCCTGGGTGCGGAAAACGCTCTTGCCCATGCCGTCACAGAAGGTGACGCAGGCTATATCCAGGAAATCTGGGGGGTGAACATCATCCCCTTCATGTATCTCGGCGCCAAACACATGGTCACGGGATACGATCACATCCTGTTCCTGCTCGGCGTCGTCTTCTTCCTCTACAAGATGAAGGATGTAGGCATCTATGTCAGCCTCTTCGCCCTCGGGCACTCGACCACGATGCTGGCCGGTGTCTGGTTCGGCTGGGGCATCAACGCCTACATCATCGACGCGATCATCGGCCTTTCGGTCGTCTACAAGGCGCTCGACAATCTCGGGGCTTATCAGCGCTGGTTTGGGTTCCAGCCGAACACCAAGGCCGCAACGCTGATCTTCGGCTTCTTCCACGGCACGGGCCTGGCCACGAAGATCCTAGACTACGAGATCGCGTCAGAGGGCCTACTGGCCAATCTTCTGGCGTTCAACGTGGGCGTCGAGCTTGGCCAGATCATGGCGCTTGCCGTGATCCTCATCGTCATGGGCTTCTGGCGGAAATCCCCAAGCTTCTTCCGCCAAGCCTACACCGCCAACGTCGTCATGATGTCCATGGGATTCATCCTCATGGGCCTGCAAATCACCGGCTACTTCGTAGCCACCTGAGAATTTAGGAGACCAAAATGTTTAACGCAAAAAAACCGAGCCTTGATGAGCTTCCCAGCTCCGCGCAGCTTATCCGTTCCACTGCCATTGCGGCGGCCAGCGCCGTTGCGATCCTTGTGACCGTCGTGCTGCCTGCCGAATACAACATCGACCCGACCGGGATCGGCGGGGTTCTCGGGCTGAGCGAGATGGGTGAGATCAAAGCCCAGCTTGCGGAGGAGGCCGAAGCCGACAGGCTGTTGGAGATCGAAGCCGAAGAGCAGTCGAGCCTTATGAACGATATCTTTGGACTTTTTGTCGGCACGGCATATGCACAGGACGCCGAAATCTGGCGTGACGAAACCACCTTTACGCTTGCACCCGGCGACAGTGCCGAGTGGAAGCTGGTCATGGAAGAGGGCCAGACGGTGGAATACCGAATGCTGGTCGATGGCGGTCGGGTGAATTTTGACATGCACGGCCACGGCGGCGGCAATTCGGTGACCTATGAAAAGGGCCGCGGTTCGACGGGCGACGAGGGCGAGATCATCGCGGCATTCGACGGCGAACACGGATGGTTCTGGCGGAATCGGGACAGCCAGCCCGCAACCGTGACTGTCCAGGTGCGCGGCGAATACACCGAATTCAAAGACGCAAGTTGACACAAGGGCAGCCACCCGCATGAAAAGATGCGGGTGGTTGCCTGGCTCCGAAACAGACCTTGGATGAGTCCGCAGTCTCGCCTCAGATTTTCCCCCGAAACCAACCTCGGGCATCTTTTGGCCAATCAGTGAGTACCCGCGTGGCAATGTCACGCCTATGTTACGGGATACTTCTTGACCTCCCCCTACTGGAAGCTTGCATAAGGATCGCATGATCTGCGTTTTCCGCCTCATTTTGATTCTTGCATTGAGCTTCGGTGCCGTGGTTGCGCCGGATGTATCGGCAGCGAATGCGGCTGAGGCAGCAATGGCTCAGATGGTGGGCGCTGAAAGCGGGGACGACCATTGCGGCGGATGCGATCCGATCGGATTTGCTGACGGGATAACCTGCGAGGGTGGGTGTACAGTCCCTTGTGGCGCGGGAACTACGGCCGGTATCGTAGCTCGTACGTCAGCGATGACGCTTGAGATGGCCTTCGGTGTTGTCATCCCGGTCGCGGGACCTGTGATCCCGATTGGCGCGGTTCCCTCCCTTGATCCATTTCCTCCCAAGCTGCCTGTCTGAACCTGATAGCGGCCTCGCTTGTTGCGGGGCCTGACCGTTGCCTTGGCCGAAGCTGGCTGAGTGCGACCCTTTCAGATCAAGGCAGAAGTAATGACCCTCAACAGACTGATTTCACGACGGCACGTGCTGCGCACCGGTGCCGCTTTCACGGCCATATCCACTCTGTCACCGGCACGAGTAGCGATGGCAGGTCCGACAGAGGACCCATTCTTGCTACGCGCTGCGGCCGGACAAGCCGCCCTGCGACCGGCACCCTACGGCCCTACCGACGTCTGGAGCTACAACGGATCCCTCCCCGGCCCCGAGATCCGGGTGCGGCAGGGAGACCGAATTCGGGTTCTGGCCCGGAACGGGCTAAATGAAGGGACGACGGTCCACTGGCATGGCATTCGCACACCCAATGCGATGGACGGTGTGCCGTTCCTGACACAGGACCCGATCCCGGTCGGTGGCGAGTTTCTCTACGAATTCGATGCGCTGGACGCAGGTACATTCTGGTATCACCCGCACCAGCGCAGTTCGGAACAGGTCGGGCGCGGGCTTTACGGGCCGCTGATCGTCGAGGAAGCAAACCCGATCCGCGTGGATCGCGATTTGACCTGGATGCTCGATGACTGGCGGATGACCGGCGACGGACAGATTGCGACAGATTTCGGAAGCCGGCACGACGCGATGCACGGCGGTCGTATCGGCAATTCCGTGACGATCAACGGCCAGATCCCTGACCGTATCGCGGTGCGATCCGGGGAACGCATCCGCCTTCGGCTGGTCAATGCAGCGAACGCGCGGATATTCGGGCTGGATTTCGGGGGGCTTGCGCCGGTCGTGGTCGCTCTGGACGGTCAACCCGTGTCACCTCATGTACCAGACGATGACATCGTGGTGGTCGGTCCGGCCATGCGTGTCGATCTGGTGATTGATATGACCGGCAAGCCCGGAGAGAGCCTGACCATCACCGATGTCTTCTACAGGGATCTGGAATACCGTCTGGTCGATCTCGCCTACGGGCCGGATCGGTTACGGGACGCGGTCCCGGACTGGTCGATGGAACTGCCACCCAACCCGCTGGCCGAACCCGATATGCAAGCTGCCACGCGGCATCAGATCATCTTTAATGGCGGCATGATGGGGCAGATGATGATGGGCGGCGGCATGGGGTCCATGATGGAGCAGATGCGCGAAGGCAACATGTGGTTCATCAACGGCAAAGCAGCAACGGGGCACATGATGGATCCATTGCTGGTCCTGCCGCAGGGCACGTCGCATGTGCTGCAGATGGACAATCGCACCGCGTGGCATCACCCGATGCATCTTCATGGACATTCGTTCCGTGTGATCACACGGAACGGGCAACCGACACGGCATCGCGAATGGCAGGACACCGTCCTGATGGCACCGGAGGAACGGGTCGAGATCGCCTTCGTGGCGGACAATCCGGGAGACTGGATGTTCCATTGTCACATCTTGGAACACCAGGCGGCCGGCATGATGGGCATCATACGTGTCGATCCTGGCACGACCAAAACCTGAAACAATCTCACGTAACGATCACCACGAAAGGAAAGAACCGATGAAGAAACTAATTGGACTTGCCAGTCTTGGCACCGCAGGTGCTGCCGCTGTCCTTGCAATGAGCCTGAATGCCGCGCCTGCAGCAGCGCAAGAGGCCACGCTCTACAAGAACCCGCAATGCGGATGCTGCGAGAGCTATGCGGACTACCTGCGCGAGAATGGCTTCACGGTCGAGGTAAAGCCGACCCATGATCTGGCTCAGATCAGCCGTGATGCAGGTATCCCGGACGATTTCCAGGGCTGCCATACGACCTTTCTGGGTGACTACGTCGTCAGCGGTCATGTGCCAATTGATGTCGTCAACAAGTTGCTTGATGAGCGCCCGGACATTGCCGGTCTGACACTTCCCGGCATGCCGTTGGGATCGCCGGGTATGGGGGGCGCGAAGCAGGAACCGTTCAAGATTTACACCGTCGAAGAAGGTGTGAACCCGACCGTCTATGCGGTCGAATGATTAATTGCGCGGACTGGTGCGATCCCGTGCCTGACCGGTTTCAAGGGAAAACAAAGGATGAAGTGCATGATGATGGATGGTGGAATGATGGGTGGCGGCATGATGATCGCGATGGGACTGGTTTGGTTACTCATCGTGGCGGTGCTGGTGCTCGCGGCAATCGCCTTGGTCAAATACATCCGCTCGGACAGCGGAAAATAGAAATGCGCCAAGATGCGGAATGAGGGCGACAGCAACGGCGACGGCCTGTTGTCGATGGGGATTGGTCTGGGGGCGTGCGTCCTGCTTGTCGTGGCATCGATAGTAGCACTCTCGTTGTATTTGGATAGCCAGAAGAAGGCACAAGCGACATGAAAAACACCATTAGGCTCGCCGCAGTCTTGCTCGCCACAACGGTCTCTCCCGTTTCGGCGGAGAGCGACTTGCGCATGGGCGAGCGTCTCTATCAGGAGAATTGTGCCAGTTGCCATGGCGCAAACCTGGAGGGGCAGCCTGATTGGCGCACCCGATTGCCGAACGGCAGATTGCCTGCCCCGCCGCATGATGCGTCGGGTCATACCTGGCATCATACGGACCGCGTATTGTTCGACATCGTGAAACGCGGACCGGCGGCGATTGTCGGGGCCGGTTATGAAAGCGACATGCCCGGATATGAGGGCGTACTGACAAATGACGAAATCACGTCGATCGTCGACTACATCAAGAGCACCTGGCCCGACAAAGAACGTGCCTTTCAGAGTGAGCGGACCCGCGAGGACCAGCAAGCAAAGCCATGACCAGCTATCGTGACAATATGACTGTTCCCACGCCCCGCCGGAGAAATCTCGGCTTTGTGCTGGTGCCCGTCGTGGCTTTGGCCCTTATGGTCCTGTTTGGCTGGGGGCTTTTCAGCGAGGGCGATGATCTGCCGTCCGCGCTTATCGACAAGCCCGTACCGGAGTTTGCACTCGCTCCGGTGCTCGGCCGCGAGGAAGGTCTTTCGACGCAGGACCTGATCGGCCATGTTTCGCTGGTGAACGTCTTCGCCTCGTGGTGCGTGCCCTGCCGCGCCGAACATCCGCTATTCATGGAATTGAGCGCCACGGGCGAAGTGCCGCTCTACGGGATCAACTACAAGGATCCGCCCGAACAGGCGCGCGCCTGGCTAGACGAACTGGGTGATCCCTACACCCGCATCGGGGCCGACATAAACGGACGTGCGGGCATCGAGTGGGGTGTTTACGGCGTGCCTGAAACCTATGTCATCACGTCCGACGGCACCATTGCCTACCGCCATGTCGGCCCCATCACGCGAGCGATTCTGGAGGAAACCCTTTTGCCGATCGTCCGTGATCTGAAAACCCAAGCCGGCAAGGAGCCAACGCCATGAAATATCTAAAAACGGCGCTGCTCGTCTGGGCATTGTCCGTCGGCGCTGCGTTTGCCGGGCCGCAAGGCTTCGCACTGCACGACACGCCGCAGCCGGTGATCAATGTGCGCTACGAGACCGAGGACGGCAGCCGTGGGGACATGGAGGATTTTCGCGGCAAGGTGATCCTCGTGAATGTTTGGGCAACCTGGTGCGTGCCATGCCGGGAAGAGATGCCGACGCTGGATGCGCTTCAGGCGGAACTTGGCGGCGACCGGTTCGAAGTGGTCGCCCTGTCCATCGACCGGGCCGGATCGCCCGTCGTGCGGCGTTTCTACGACGAGATCGGTGTCACCAATCTCAAGATATATGTCGACAAGACCATGCTGTCGATGACCGCGCTGCGCACCGTCGGTCTGCCGACAACGATCCTGATCGACGCGCAGGGGCGGGAGCTTGGGAGACTGGTCGGCCCGGCCGAATGGGATGATCCCGAGATGGTCTCCTTCTTGCGAGGCTTTATCGAATAAGCGCCCCTGAAAGAGCGCCGCCCGCCCTTGACCGCCCAGTTATCAGAATGACCAGTACTCAAACTTCAGAAGGATTTTCCGGATGACCGACATATCATCTTCCAACGATGCGGGTGCCGCCGACATCGAAAGCGCAGGCAACTGGCCCCGGTGGTTGACGCGCAGACGACTGCTGTTCGTCGGTGCGGCAACCGTTATGGGCGGCGGCATGGCGCTGAACTGGGGATGGCTCACCGCGATCGGTCTCGCGCCTGTCTTGGTTTCGCTGGCACCCTGTGCCGCGATGTGCGGGCTTGGTCTGTGCATGAAGGGCGGGTCCGGCGGGAAATGCGACGATGCGGGTGGTGGCAAGCCCGATCAATCCGAAAGGTGATGCAGTTGATTGTCTATCTGACCCGGCGCGCCGCCTTGGCGACATTTGCGGCCACGATCGCCTTTCCGGCCTCCGCCGATCATCCGGGTGAAAATCTGGATGCCCGGATGTTCGAGATGGAGCCATACTTCCAGGCCATCGACGCGGCACAGGCCCCGGATTTCGAGTTGCAGAATGCGGAGGGCAATCCTGTGCGCTTGGCGGATTTCAGCGAAAGGGTCGTCATCCTGCATTTCATCTACGCCAACTGCCCGGATATCTGCCCGCTCCATGCGGAAAAGATCGCGGCGGTCCAGGCTTCGATCAACGACGGGCCGATGAGGGATCTGGTGCAATTCATCTCGATCACAACCGATCCCGTGAATGACACGCCGGACGTTCTGCGCGACTACGCGGACCGGCATGGGCTCGATCCGAGCAACTGGGTCATTCTGACCAAACGGCCCGATCAGAGCGACGACGCGACGCGCCTTGTGGCGCGGGACTATGGGCTCGAGTTCACCACGACCGCCGACAGCGACATGATGATGCACGGTGCGGTCACCCATGTCGTGGATATCGGCGGGCGGTTCGCCGCAAAGTTCCATGGCATGGATTTCAAGAATGTGAACCTGATCCTCTATGTCAGCGAGTTGATCAACAATGCCCAGCATCGACGCCGGGAACGCAGTTGGTGGGACCGGGTGACAGGGGTGTTTCAATGAGTGTCACCGCGACTGGCGTCATGCCATCTTCGGCGGATGGAATATCCCTGACAGCGCTACGTCGGTATTTTTCGGTAATCATCCCGGCCAATCTGATCTGGGAGTTCGCCCATATGCCGCTCTACACGATCTGGAACGAGGGCACCTGGGGTGAGATCGTCTTCGCCGCGGTTCATTGCACGGGTGGCGACATCCTGATTGCCATGAGCGCGCTGGTGCTTGCCTTGATGCTGACCGGCCGTGGCTGGCCCTTCGTGGCTCCGACGCGACGCTCGGTAACCGTCCTGACGGTGGTGTTCGGGTTGGGATATACGCTGTTCAGCGAATGGCTCAACATCGTGATCCGCGCGGCTTGGGCCTATTCGGACCTGATGCCGATCATTCCGGTCCTCGATGCAGGGCTGTCGCCCGTGCTGCAATGGATCGTAATCCCGCTGATTGCCTTCTGGTGGGCGGCGCGACCCTTCAGCGCCGAGCATAAAGCATGATGGATATTTCCGGCATCGGCATCTTCGCGGCCTTTCTGGCGGGGGCCATTTCCTTCCTGTCACCCTGCGTCCTGCCACTGGTTCCGGGCTATGTTTCCTACATCGCAGGCCAGCCGGATTTGCGCACGACGCGATCGGTCGGCCTGCGGGCACGCGCCGGGGCACTTGGCCTAAGCACCTGCTTCGTTCTGGGGTTCTCCACGGTCTTTGTCGCGTTGGGGGCCGGGGCCAGCGCGCTCGGGTCGTTGCTGCTGACTTGGCGCACTGAGCTCAACTATCTGGGCGGGGCGATCATCATCCTGTTCGGACTGGTCATGCTGGGTGCCTTCCGTCTGGAAGCGTTCTCGCGTGACACCCGCTTCACACTCGACATTCCGGGGGGTCGCCCGCTTGGAGCCTACGTCCTGGGCTTGGCCTTCGCCTTTGGATGGACGCCCTGCATCGGGCCGATCCTCGGCGCAATCCTGACGCTCAGTTCGACATCCGGCGGTATGTCGGACGGCATCTGGCTGTTGTCGATCTATTCCGCAGGGCTGGGCGTGCCGTTCCTGCTGGCCGCGCTGTTCACCGACGCCATCGCCGCACGGGTCAGACAGATCGGCAAAGCCGGTCGCTGGCTCTACAAGGGCGCGGGCGTCGCCATGATCATCATGGGCGTTGCCATCATGACCGGCCAATTGTCCCGGTTTGCCTACTGGCTTCTGGGAACCTTCCCATTCTTGGCCTCAATCGGTTAGTCTTCCTCGGCATTCCTGATGTGAAGCCAGATCAGTGCTGACCCGATGACAAGAAAGATCAGGTTGAGGAAGAACGTGTAATCGATGCTGAACCGGACCATTTCCTGAAGCGAAGGCCGCTCGGTCGGGATCATCCCTACGAGAGCGAACAGGTAATGCACCGTAATGCCCGCAGCGACCATGCACAGGTACAGCAAGCCTGAAAGATAGAGCGCATACTGCCAGCCGTAATATTTTGCGTGCACCCATATCACCGTGGCAGCAACAAGATCGGCTCCGAGAAAGGCGATCACGCCTCCGAACGACGCATCACGCGACCAGAGCATCGCAGCCAGGGGGACATTGCCCATCGACCCGATGAAGGTGAAGAAGGCCACGACCGGTGCCACCAGCGCGTTTTCAAGAACGATCAGGAAGCCCGGCGCGTCCTGCGCACCGCCATCTCCGACCAGAAAGATCGCGTTCCAGAAGCTCTGCGGCACAAAGACGGAAATGAAACCCGCGACCGTGAAGCCGAAGAGGATCTCCTTCCAGACCATCTTCCATTCCATGAAGAAAGCGCGGGCGATCCGGTCCCATCCTTCGCGGGACAGCAGTTTGTCGCGGAACGAACCCTTCATGGTCTGGTCCCTGTCCATACCTTCGTCGGACTGGGCCTTCTCCGCATGCTCTTTTGCGCTTTCGACAAACGACCTTGGAAGCCATATCAGGGTGAGGGCATAGGCGTAGATCGTCATCAGGATGCCAAGCATGAAATTTGCCACCATGAATTTCCAGCCCAGCAGGACCAGAAGGACGATTCCAAGCTCGATCACCAGATTTGTCGATGAAATCAGGAAGGCGATCGAATTGACCGGATGCGCACCCTTCACGAGGATCGAACGCGACGCGGCAAGAGCCGCGAAGGAACAGGACGATGACACAAACCCAAAGAAGCCGGCAATGCCTGCCTTCCTGGCACCACGGTCGCCAAGAACACGCGCCATCTGATCCCGTGTCACGAAAATCTGGATGCCTGCGGAGATGATATACCCGAAGATGAGCGCCCAGAGCGCCTTCCAGAGCATGCCCGCCCCGGTCGTGAATGCTTCGATTATCTGGTCCATTCAGCTTGACCCTTTTTCGCAGTGCTGTCCGACTTGCGCATCTATCGGGAGAACGAGTCCGAGGGATATGAAAACGGCACCCGCCTTTCAGCCGATCAGATAGACCCTGATCGGCATCCAGATCCCCATGACCATCATCATCAGGTTCTCTGTGAGCGAGACAAAGCCGAGCGGTACGTTGCTGTCGCCGCCGACGCAGGCGCACTTCAATTCACGCTTGTCGATATAGACCGCCTTGAAAACCGATACTGCGCCAACAGTGCCGATGAACAAGGCCACCGGTGCCGAAAGCCAGGTCAGCGCCCCGGCGACCATGAGGATACCTGCGAAAGCCTCTCCAAACGGATAGATATTGCCATAACGCACCCACCGACGCGCCAGCAGGTCGTAGTTCAGGAACATGGTCGAGAAGCTCTCGACATCCTGAAGTTTTTGTACCGCCAGAAAGCACATCGAGATCGAAATGAACCATTCCAGCCCGCGCAGGGTGAAAATGTTCTCGAAGCTGTACCACGACAAACCGAGCGCCATCAGGAACGCGACGGCAAAGATCGTGATCACCGGCTGGTAGGACGTGTCCGAGCGTTCGTCTTCCGGCGCATCGATGCCGAAATGGACCCGAAGGTCGTCATATCCGCCGATCCGCTCGTCCCCGATCCAGGTTTGCGGGGTGGTTTCGACGCCGTGCTCTTCCATGAACGCGTCGGTTTCCTCACGCGTGGTCAAAGGGTGATCCTCGACTTCGAAACCCTTGCGCTCCAGCAGGTCCTTGGATTTGAGCCCATAGGGACAGAGGTGGTCGGGCATCACCATCCGGTAAAGCTTGGCTGTCTGGGTTGTGTCTCTTGGCATGTCATATCCTCCGTTTCAGGGTTCAGGCGTCGCAGCCATAATAGCCGCGATAGCCTGCCCGCAGGCCGGCATCGAGTTCGAGCACGAGGTTGGCGTCCTGCACTTCACCACTGTTTTCCAGCGCCGCAGCCCCGTCCGGCGCACTGAGGCTTACGGACATTCCTTCGGTGCTCAGGGTGCCGGTTGCGTCGGTTGAACCAAGACGCACCAGGTCGCCGCTGATCTTTGCCAGCGCCGCCGGGGCACCGTCGATCTGTCCTGTGGCAAGCACAGGTTTGCTGGTCGTCGTATACTTGAAGGTGCAGATGGCCCCATCCGGGAAAAGCTGCGCGATCTCATCGCCAGTCAGGAATTCCAGATCAAGGATGGCGATTTCGGCGGATGAGAGTGCCTCGTTCAGATCGACGATGCGGGCTGAACCATCCAGACCCTCATCAGCCGCGTCACCATTCGTGTCGATGTCATTCACCAGATACCGCATTTCGGCGATTTCTTTGTCTTGGGCAAAGATGATCTCGTCAGCCAGTTTGCGCACCCGAGGGTCAGAAATGTTGGCGCGGCTCGATGTCATGATCGCGATCGAATGGTGCGGGATCATTGCCTTCATGTAGCTGGTATCGCCCACGGTCACCTGGCTCCGGACCAGCCAGAGGGATCCGGCAAACACCACGGCGCCGCCAATAAAGATGGCAGCGTTGATCGCCTTGCTGGAGTACATCGACAGCATGAAGCCCAGCATGATGATCGCCATTATGGCCCCCATCAGCACGGCCATATAGGCGCGTGTTTCGGACCAGAAGATATGGCTCAGCAGATAGGTGTTGAGATACATCAGGATGAACATCACCACCGTGGATGTGGCGATCATCGCGAAAAAGCGTATGTATGTCATTGGAAACCTCCAGTCTCGAAAAATTGATGTCCTATAGAAGGAACAACATTGCTGCGCTGGAATGTTCCGTAGTTTTCGGGAAAGTTCGGCTTTTGCAGACGTCAGAGCTATCCGGACGCCTTGCTGATACTGCCCGCCTTTTGTTCCATCGCCAGATCGGCCAAGATGGGGCAATCGGGGCGGTGATCACCCGCGCATGCATCCACAAGATGCGACAGCGTCGCGCGCATTTCGGTTAGTTCAGCGATCTTGCTGTCAATCCGATCAAGATGCTCTTCGGCAATCTGCTTCACCTCGGCACTGGCGCGGTCAGTATCGGCATAAAGCTTCAGCAGGCTCCGGCAATCCTCGATGGTGAATCCAAGGGCCCGTGCCCGGGCGAGAAAGGCCAGCTTGTGCACGTCGCTTTGCCGAAAGCTGCGATAGCCATTTGAACTGCGCAGCGGTTCGACAAGACCGATGTCTTCGTAGTAGCGGATCGTTTTGGCGGGAAGGCCGGAAAGGTCGGCCACATCTCCGATGTTCATAATCGTTTCCTCCTTGAGTTCATTCAGCTGGAATCGGGGATGCCGAGGCTTCGGAGACGGGGCGCGCCGTTTCGTCCATCGCCGGGCGCACGCGGCGCAGCCGCAGCGCATTCGTCAGCACGAAGACAGAGCTGAGCGCCATCGCACCGGCAGCCAGAACCGGTGAAAGCAAAAGCCCCGACACCGGATAAAGCACGCCCGCCGCCACCGGGATCAGGGCGACGTTATATCCGAAAGCCCAGAACAGGTTCTGGCGGATGTTGCGCATGGTGCTTCGCGACACTTCGAGGGCGTTCACGACGCCACGCAGATCGCCGGACATCAGCACCACGTCGGCGGATTCGATGGCCACGTCGGTGCCGGTGCCGATGGCGATCCCAACGTCCGAATGGGCAAGCGCGGGTGCGTCGTTGATCCCGTCGCCAACGAACGCGATGCGTTGGCCCGCGCCGCGCAGATCGTCCAGCGCGGCCACCTTGCCGTCGGGCAGAACGCCGGCGATCACATGGTCGATGCCGATTTCGCGGGCGATAGCCTCTGCCGTTTCGCGCTTGTCACCGGTGATCATGGCAACCTTCAGTCCCTGTGCGTGCAAGGCGCGGATTGCAGCGGCGCTGGACGGCTTCACGGGATCGGCTACTGCAATGACGGCGGCGACACGACCGTCAATTGCAGCGAAAAGTGCGGTGCGGCCCTGTTCGGCCAGACGGCGCTCCTCATCGGCCAGATCGCCAATCTCCAGCCCCTCGCGGGTCATCAGGCGGTCGGCCCCGACAAGCACCTCGCGGCCCGCCACTTTTGCCCGCACGCCGTGGCCGGTGATGGATTCAAAATCCTTGGCGTCATGCCGCGCGACGCCCTCGACCTTTGCCGCGCGCACGATTGCCTCGGCGATCGGGTGTTCCGATTGCGCCTCGACAGCGGCGACAAGCGCCAGCACCTCGGTGCGGTCAAAGCTGTCCGCAAGCACGAGATCGGTCAGTTCCGGGCGGCCCTGGGTAACCGTTCCGGTCTTGTCCAGCGCCACCACATCCACGCTGGATAGCTGTTGCAACGCGTCGCCCTTGCGGAAGAGCACGCCCATCTCGGCGGCACGTCCCGTGCCGACCATGATCGACGTCGGCGTGGCGAGCCCCATCGCGCAGGGGCAGGCGATGATCAGCACAGATACACCGGCCACCAAAGCAAAGGACAGCGCGGGCGAAGGACCGACCAACAGCCAGACAATCACCGTCAAAAGCGCCAATGCCATGACAGCGGGCACGAACCAGAGCGTGATCCGGTCCACCAGCCCTTGAATCGGTAGCTTGGCGCCCTGCGCCTCTTCGACCATCCGGATGATCTGGGCCAGCGTCGTGTCGGCGCCCACACGCGTCGCGCGGAAGTGGAAGGCACCGCTGCCGTTGACGGTGCCGCCTGTGACGGGATCGCCCACGGATTTGGCGACCGGCACCGGTTCGCCGGTGATCATACTCTCATCCACACGGGCACTGCCTTCGGTCAGTTCACCATCCACTGCGATCCGCTCGCCAGGGCGCACGATCAGAATGTCGCCAGCGACGATTCGGTCGATGGCCACATCCTGCGGCTCCCCGTCAACCAGCACACGGGCCGTCTTTGCCTGAAGGCCCATCAGCTTCTGGATCGCAGCCCCGGTCCGGCCCTTGGCGCGGGCCTCCAGCCAGCGGCCCAGAAGGATCAACACCACGATGACCGCCGCCGCCTCGAAATAGACCGCGCGCGATCCCGCGGGCAGCAGCGTCGGTGCGAAAAGCGCCACAAGTGAATAGATGTAGGCCGCCGATGTGCCAACCGCGACAAGGCTGTTCATGTCCGGCGCGCCTTTCAACAGTGCCGGGAAACCGCGTGTGTAAAAAGTACGTCCTGGCCAGAGCAGGACTGCCGTGGTCAACACGAACTGGATCGTCCAGCTGGTCCAGTGGCCGATGGTGTTACCGATCAGACCGTGCATGCCGGGGATCAGATGTGCGCCCATCTCAAGTAGAAACACCGGCAGGGCGAGGGTCGCTGCCACGACAGTCCGTCGTGCCAGAACCCGCGCCTCTTCGTTCCTACGGGCTCCTGCGTCTTCCGATGAACTATCTTCGGCCTGAGTGGCGGGGTAACCTGCGTCGCTGGCCGCCCTGATGAGGTCGACAACCGCGACCGCGCCCTCCAGATAGGTGACCGTAGCGGTTTCCGAGGCCAGGTTGACGTTCACGTCCAGCACGCCCGGCAGCACTGCCAGTGCCTTGTCCACCCGACCGACGCACGAGGCACAGGACATGGATGAAATGTTCAGACGTACGCTCCCGGTACGGGCCGGATAGCCGATCTCCTGAAGGGTCGTGGCGATTTCGGCGATGCGCTCCGGTGCGTCGATCTGCGCCTGGGCGGTCTCGTTGGCGAGATTGACACGGATATCGCTGACCCCCGGCAGACGCGTGAGGCCACGTTCCACGCGGCCGACGCAGGAAGCGCAGGACATGTTTTGCAGGGAAAGCCGAAGGGTGCGCGGATCCGACATGAGAATCTCCTTGTTCTGATACTCCTGCAGATAGGGCCTCCAGTTACTGGAAGGTCAACAGGCATGTAGAATAAAATTCTGGCCATTGACCTTCCCGCGCCGGAACGCCTTACATGCATGTCGTCAAAGGAGATTGCGATGTTCAGATTCAGCGTACCGAACATGAGTTGCGGCCATTGTACCGCTTCCATCCAAAGGGCCATTATGGCGGCCGACCCAGATGCAACGGTTTCGTGCGATCTGACTGCACGTATCGTCGACGTCGACAGCACTCTGGATGAAACTGCATTGGCCGCAGCGATCAGCGATGCGGGCTACAGGTCTGAGAAGCTGGCAGAGGTTCAGTAGCCAAGATGCGTCAGCAACGCTCCGCTGGACGGAGATAGTGGCTCTCTCTATGTCGCTGATATGCAACACTCTCTGACAGCAGCGGCCAAAACTCGCCTGTTTCAAAAAAAGCGACAAACCTTCCTGCGCAGGACGGATTGACTGTACTGCATCGCTCTCCGATATTCGCGGCATGAGCTTTCGAGTTTTCATATCAAGCTGGTCAAGGGCGTTTACGTGCATTGCGTTTGCACTGGCATTGGTGTTTTCACCACCTTCTGCCGCTCACGCTGCGTCCGGCATGCATGACGGACATCAAGCCAAGTCTGTTGGTGTCGTTGGTGCTGCCATGACTCATGACACCGGAAGCGATGCGCATCACGCGCATGAGAAGCTTGGGGTCGCAAGCGACATCGACATCGCAGCGTCCGACAAGGATGGCAAAGAGCAACAATCCCAAGAGTGTTGCAACGGCATCTGTATTTCTGTCGTCTTCATCGAAGACACCAGGATCAGAGCAGAGCCGGTTGGTACAAGTGAATATGTCATTCTGGACGGTCGAACGTATTCGGTAGAAACAGCAGGGTTTCTTCGGCCCCCTCGATTCCTGATCTGAACCGGCGCCCAAATCGGGTGTGAGCCTTGCGCAGAGTCTGCGTGAGACAACGTTCACCAATCAGGTTACTTTCATGAAAATTCATCTACTTATGGGGGCTTCGGCCCTCGGGCTTGGCGCATGCGCCTATGAGCCCACCCCGTTGCCGTCCGTCGCGACCCAACAGGCCGTCGTCAACACGGCAGTTTCATCGCCGATCAGCTATCAGGACCCCTTGGCGGGCTACACCTATCGCGGCCCTACAGGTCCCCGCGACTGGCGTTCCGTCAATCAAGAACAGACGGAGGGCAACTGATGCGGGTATCGAAGTTTCCGCTGGTTTTCGGCTTTCCGCTAATCTTGGGTGCCTGTGCTGCAGCTGTACCGGGCATCTACACGGAACCAAAAGCTGGCTTCGCCAACATTTCCAGCCAGGTCACACCAGCCATCGGCAAACGGACAGCCTTCGCCGAAACCCAGGCCGAAAACGAGGCCTTGAAGAAGCAGGTGCACGCAATGGTGCACCGCAAGACCATTTCGGCGGACACCGCCGTTCAGGTCGCGCTTCTGAACAACAAAGGGTTGCAGGCGTCCTATGCGAACGTTGGCCTATCGGCCGCAGAGGCCTGGCAGCAATCGACGCCGGAAAACCCGATCGTGTCGATTGGTATACTGGGCATCGGTGCGCCCGAACTGGGTGCCTACAGGGCGATCGAGGGACTGATCCGGTCGAACGTGCTCGATGCCACCACTCGCAAGCAGCGTACGGCCATTGCAGACGCAAACTTCCGGCAGGCTCAACTGAGCGCCGTGAACGACACACTCGCACTGGCCAATCAGACGCGGAAGGCATGGGTCGATGCCGTAGCCGCCTTCGAGGCTGTGAGTTATCTCCGCCGTGCGAAGGCGACGTCTGACGCCGGATCGGAATTGGCTATGAGGCTGGGTGAGACCGGCGCACTCAACAAAGCTGGACAGGCCCGCGAGCAGGCATTCAATGCCGAACTCGCTGGACAACTTGCCCAGGCACGATTGAGTGCTACCCGGTCCAAGGAGGCTTTGACCAGGCTCATGGGGCTGTGGGGCACCGAAGTCGACTATTATGTGCCCGATGCCCTTCCTGCGCTGCCGCGTTCCGTCGGCCGTGTGACTGACATCGAAGCGAAAGCATTGCGAAATCGGGTTGATCTGCGCGTTGCCAAACTTGGCCTGGAAGCACAGGCCAAGGCGTTTGGTCTGACTGATCAGACTCGCATTATCAGCGATCTCGAATTCATTGCCGGGTTCGAAGCGGAGCGGGAAATTGAGGACGGAGAAACGGAGACCGTGACCACCCCTCAGGTGGAGGTGGAGTTCGCAATCCCTATCTACGACACCGGGAAGGCACGGATGCGCAAGGCGGAATTGTCGTACCTGCAAGCAGCCAACGTGCTGGCAGAAAGAGCCGTCAACGTCCGGTCCGAAGCGCGTGGTGCTGAAGCCTCCTATCACGCCGCGTATAAGATCGCCCGCCACTATCGCGACGTTCTGGTGCCGCTACGCACGACCGTCGAAGAAGAGGGTCTGCTGTCCTATAACGGCATGATCACCAACACATTCGAACTGCTGACAGATGTGCGCGAAAAACTTGGCGCATCACTGGAAGCGGCAAACGCAAAACGCGAATTCTACATGGCACAGGCTGATCTGACCGCTGCGATCTATGGCGGCGGCGAAGGCGGTGGCGGTGCTGGTGGAGAAGGCGCGACACTTGCCGCCGGTGGCGGCGCAGGACACTGAAAGGAACTGACATGCTAAATAGACGTCAATTACTCGGAGCCGGCGCGGCAGGTGCAACGCTGGTATCTTCGAAAGCCTGGGGTCAAACCCTGAACATGGGCCTGCCCGAAGCTGCCCAAATGGATAGCGCAGCAACGGCGATCACGGCGCGTCCCAATTCCGGACCGGACTACAATCCGGTTGTGACACTGAACGGCTGGACATTGCCACACCGAATGAACAACGGGGTGAAAGAGTTCCACCTCGTTGCCGAACCGGTCGAGCGCGAGCTCGCCGATGGCATGATCGCGCATCTGTGGGGCTACAATGGTCAATCCACCGGGCCGACGATCGAAGCAGTCGAAGGCGACCGGGTGCGCATCTACGTCACCAATAAGCTGCCGGAAGGCACAACGGTGCACTGGCACGGGCTCATTCTTCCTTCAGGCATGGATGGGGTCTCCGGATTGAGCCATCCAAGCATCCCGCCGGGCAAAACCTTCGTCTACGAATTCGACTTGGTGAAGTCCGGAACGTTCATGTACCACCCCCACGGCGATGAAATGGCGCAGATGGCGATGGGGATGATGGGCATGTTCGTGGTTCATCCCAAGGATCCAACATTCATGCCGGTGGATCGCGATTTCCTGATCATGCTGAATGCTTTCGACATCGATCCGGGGACCTATGTGCCCCGCATCATGACGATGACGGATTTCAACCTTTGGACCTGGAACAGCCGGATCTTCCCCGACATCGATCCGCTGGTCGTGAACAAGGGCGACCGGGTGCGAGTACGGGTTGGGAACCTTACGATGACGAACCACCCGATCCATATGCACGGCTATGACTTCAAGGTCACCTGCACGGATGGCGGCTGGGTGCCGCCTGAAGCACAGTGGCCGGAGGTCAGCATCGACATTCCCGTAGGTGCGATGCGGGCCTACGAATTCGTCGCCGATCATCTGGGAGATTGGGCGATCCATTGCCACAAATCGCACCATACGATGAACGCCATGGGCCATGACGTGCCGACGTTCATCGGGGTGAACAAGAAGCCGCTGACCCAGAAGATCCGTCAATTCCAGCCGGAATACATGCCGATGGGCATGTCCGGCATGGGGGACATGGCAAAAATGGAAATGCCGCTACCCGACAATACCATCCCGATGATGACGGGTTGGGGCCCGTATGGACCCATCGAGATGGGCGGCATGTTTTCGGTCGTGAAGGTGCGGGACGGCATCGACGCGGACGATTACTCCGATCCCGGCTGGTACGAGAACCCTCCGGGCGAGATGGCCTACGAATGGACCGGCGAATTACCCGAATTTGCCTCCAACAACAGCCCCAAGACCATTCTCACACCGAAACCAACCTCGAAGGGCTGAGCGGCCCTTCGTCATCTCCAACCGAACCAACCTACAGGACAATAAAATGAGAAATCTTCTTTTGACGACAAGCTTCGCGATCGCGCTATCAGCACCGGCCTTTGCTGCAGGTACACACGACGGCGGACATGGGGAGACCAAGCCAGCCGCAATGATGGTCGGCATGCCGGGTGACGCCGCCAAGGTTGACCGCACAATCGACGTCACTTTGCTCGAAAACGATGAGGGCCAGATGCTGATCGAGAGTGAGCCGATGGATATCAAAGAGGGCGAAACCATCCGCTTCAACATCACCAACAAGGGCGAGCTGGAGCATGAATTCGTCCTCGACACGGTAGAGCGGAATGCCGAGCACAAGATCGAAATGGCCAAGATGGACATGGAACATGACGATCCGAACCGTATCCGTCTCGATGCGGGCGCTTCGGGCGAGGTTGTCTGGACTTTCGCAAATTCTGGCACATTCGAAGCGGCATGCTTGATCGCCGGCCACTACGAATCCGGCATGCACCGTGAGGTCGCAGTAGGTGACCAGATGGCTCAGGCTGACGTGGAATACACGAGCGGCACCATCAAGAAAATCGACGCCAAGGCCGGCAAGGTTACAATCATCCACGGGCCGTTGGTCACGCTCGACATGCCCGCCATGACCATGGTGTTTCGCGCGGACGAGACGATGATCGCGAACATGTCGGAAGGTCAGGACATCGAATTCGTCGCTGACCGGGTCAAGGGCAAACTCACTGTCACACAGATCAAGTGATGAAAATCCATGGGGCCAGGGCAAACGCCTTGGCCCCATCGCTTTGAGGCTTGGCCCGAGCAAGCAAGAAGATCCCAAAAAATCAAGCGCTACGGAGGTAGCCGAGCATGACGAATTTCCTGAGAACCTGCACCATCGCCCTTGCGCTCGTCCTTCCGGCTTTTTCAGTGGGCGCTTCCAGTGGCAAGGGCCAGCAGCCTCACGCGCGTGCATTCGAAGTGCCTGGCCATGATCCGATCGGGAAACCCGGTGATGGCTCCTCAATCGACACGACGATTGAATTGTCCATCAGGGAGACAGAAAGCGGCTACATGCTTTTCGAGCCGGACGCACTCCACATCGAGAGCGGTTCAGTTATCCGCTTTTTGATCAGCAATCTGGGCGGACTGGATCACGAGTTTTTTCTCGGCTCCTTTAACGAGGTTGCAGAACACCAGCAGTGGATGCGCGAACATCCCGATATGCAACATGACAACGCCAATTCAGTTTCGATCCCTAGTGGACAAAATGCCGAGTTGATCTGGGAGTTCTCCGATATGACCAACCTGGAGTTCGTATGCTTGATCCCCGGCCACTGGGAAGCGGGCATGTGGGGCGTCATCATCGTGCACGATCACCTTGCGCCGAAATCCAAGGGCTAGACTTTTCAATGTCACTCTTGGACAGGTATCACCTGCTTGTACACGACGTAGCTGCCGCCTTTGGGTACGACTACAACGATGCCACGCCAGACTGGGTGCATCCGTTCATTCATCTCATACTGGTCTTGGCCCCCGCGCTGCTGATCACCGTTGGCTCATATCTTGCTATTCGCGGCATTCTGAAGCTTTGGAAGTACCGCAGCACGCCGGCGTTACACACAGAGCCCATACGAGGGCTTGAAAAAAGTCTTTTCAAGACTGTCTTGCGCTACTCCAGAAGTCAGCAGGCATTGATGATATTGGTTAGCCTCATCGCAATGCCTATACTCTATCTGACTTTAGAACTGCCAAAACAGATCGTAAACAACGCTCTGGATTCAGGCCGTTTCCCGATTGCCATTTTGGGACAAGACCTCGATCAGGTCGTTTTCCTCATGCTGCTTTGCGGTCTTTACCTTCTGGCGATCATCCTGAACGGGCTAAACAAATATGGCCTTAATGTCTTCAAAGGGTATGTCGCTGAGCGTTTTCTGCGGCGCTTCCGCCTGCTGGTCTATCGGCACTGGCGCAGCGATCCAGACGCTCGAAACCAGAGCGAAATCATCCCTATTCTCGCACAGGAAGTTGAGCCCATAGGTGGCTTTGCTGCAGATGTCCTTGCGCTACCAATCCTGCAAGGCGGTACGCTTCTGACGATCCTGTCTTTCATGTTCGTTCAGGACCCTGTGGTGCGAGTACGGGTTGGGAACCTTACGATGACGAACCACCCGATCCATATGCACGGCTATGACTTCAAGGTCACCTGCACGGATGGCGGCTGGGTGCCGCCTGAAGCACAGTGGCCGGAGGTCAGCATCGACATTCCCGTAGGTGCGATGCGGGCCTACGAATTCGTCGCCGATCATCTGGGAGATTGGGCGATCCATTGCCACAAATCGCACCATACGATGAACGCCATGGGCCATGACGTGCCGACGTTCATCGGGGTGAACAAGAAGCCGCTGACCCAGAAGATCCGTCAATTCCAGCCGGAATACATGCCGATGGGCATGTCCGGCATGGGGGACATGGCAAAAATGGAAATGCCGCTACCCGACAATACCATCCCGATGATGACGGGTTGGGGCCCGTATGGACCCATCGAGATGGGCGGCATGTTTTCGGTCGTGAAGGTGCGGGACGGCATCGACGCGGACGATTACTCCGATCCCGGCTGGTACGAGAACCCTCCGGGCGAGATGGCCTACGAATGGACCGGCGAATTACCCGAATTTGCCTCCAACAACAGCCCCAAGACCATTCTCACACCGAAACCAACCTCGAAGGGCTGAGCGGCCCTTCGTCATCTCCAACCGAACCAACCTACAGGACAATAAAATGAGAAATCTTCTTTTGACGACAAGCTTCGCGATCGCGCTATCAGCACCGGCCTTTGCTGCAGGTACACACGACGGCGGACATGGGGAGACCAAGCCAGCCGCAATGATGGTCGGCATGCCGGGTGACGCCGCCAAGGTTGACCGCACAATCGACGTCACTTTGCTCGAAAACGATGAGGGCCAGATGCTGATCGAGAGTGAGCCGATGGATATCAAAGAGGGCGAAACCATCCGCTTCAACATCACCAACAAGGGCGAGCTGGAGCATGAATTCGTCCTCGACACGGTAGAGCGGAATGCCGAGCACAAGATCGAAATGGCCAAGATGGACATGGAACATGACGATCCGAACCGTATCCGTCTCGATGCGGGCGCTTCGGGCGAGGTTGTCTGGACTTTCGCAAATTCTGGCACATTCGAAGCGGCATGCTTGATCGCCGGCCACTACGAATCCGGCATGCACCGTGAGGTCGCAGTAGGTGACCAGATGGCTCAGGCTGACGTGGAATACACGAGCGGCACCATCAAGAAAATCGACGCCAAGGCCGGCAAGGTTACAATCATCCACGGGCCGTTGGTCACGCTCGACATGCCCGCCATGACCATGGTGTTTCGCGCGGACGAGACGATGATCGCGAACATGTCGGAAGGTCAGGACATCGAATTCGTCGCTGACCGGGTCAAGGGCAAACTCACTGTCACACAGATCAAGTGATGAAAATCCATGGGGCCAGGGCAAACGCCTTGGCCCCATCGCTTTGAGGCTTGGCCCGAGCAAGCAAGAAGATCCCAAAAAATCAAGCGCTACGGAGGTAGCCGAGCATGACGAATTTCCTGAGAACCTGCACCATCGCCCTTGCGCTCGTCCTTCCGGCTTTTTCAGTGGGCGCTTCCAGTGGCAAGGGCCAGCAGCCTCACGCGCGTGCATTCGAAGTGCCTGGCCATGATCCGATCGGGAAACCCGGTGATGGCTCCTCAATCGACACGACGATTGAATTGTCCATCAGGGAGACAGAAAGCGGCTACATGCTTTTCGAGCCGGACGCACTCCACATCGAGAGCGGTTCAGTTATCCGCTTTTTGATCAGCAATCTGGGCGGACTGGATCACGAGTTTTTTCTCGGCTCCTTTAACGAGGTTGCAGAACACCAGCAGTGGATGCGCGAACATCCCGATATGCAACATGACAACGCCAATTCAGTTTCGATCCCTAGTGGACAAAATGCCGAGTTGATCTGGGAGTTCTCCGATATGACCAACCTGGAGTTCGTATGCTTGATCCCCGGCCACTGGGAAGCGGGCATGTGGGGCGTCATCATCGTGCACGATCACCTTGCGCCGAAATCCAAGGGCTAGACTTTTCAATGTCACTCTTGGACAGGTATCACCTGCTTGTACACGACGTAGCTGCCGCCTTTGGGTACGACTACAACGATGCCACGCCAGACTGGGTGCATCCGTTCATTCATCTCATACTGGTCTTGGCCCCCGCGCTGCTGATCACCGTTGGCTCATATCTTGCTATTCGCGGCATTCTGAAGCTTTGGAAGTACCGCAGCACGCCGGCGTTACACACAGAGCCCATACGAGGGCTTGAAAAAAGTCTTTTCAAGACTGTCTTGCGCTACTCCAGAAGTCAGCAGGCATTGATGATATTGGTTAGCCTCATCGCAATGCCTATACTCTATCTGACTTTAGAACTGCCAAAACAGATCGTAAACAACGCTCTGGATTCAGGCCGTTTCCCGATTGCCATTTTGGGACAAGACCTCGATCAGGTCGTTTTCCTCATGCTGCTTTGCGGTCTTTACCTTCTGGCGATCATCCTGAACGGGCTAAACAAATATGGCCTTAATGTCTTCAAAGGGTATGTCGCTGAGCGTTTTCTGCGGCGCTTCCGCCTGCTGGTCTATCGGCACTGGCGCAGCGATCCAGACGCTCGAAACCAGAGCGAAATCATCCCTATTCTCGCACAGGAAGTTGAGCCCATAGGTGGCTTTGCTGCAGATGTCCTTGCGCTACCAATCCTGCAAGGCGGTACGCTTCTGACGATCCTGTCTTTCATGTTCGTTCAGGACCCTGTGTTGGGTGCCGCCGCACTGACGGTGCTGCCAATTCAACTCGTGCTGCTGCCCAAGCTACAACGCCGGGTCAACGCCCTTTCACGCACAAGGATCAGGGAAGTCCGACAACTTGGCAGGCAGCTCAGCGATCAGTTGCGCGAACGACAGGTCAATCCGGCCGGGCTGCTGCCAGTGAGTACAAGTTTTAGAGAGCTTGAGCGCGTGCGCAGGAAGATTTTCCGTCTGAAGTTCTTCATCAAGGCCCTCAACAATTTTCTGACCGCGCTGACGCCCTTCCTGTTCTACTCTTTGGGTGGATATTTTGTCATCGAAGGTCGCATTACACTCGGCGCGCTGGTGGCCGTCCTGGCAGCACACAAGGACTTCTCGGCACCGCTGAAAGAGCTCTTCAATTACTATCAGACGCTGGAAGACACGCGGATCCGGTATCAGGAAATCATGGCCTTTTTAAACAAATCGATTCAGCCATTGGGGCATGCTCAGCCAGACAACACTGCGCCACAAGAGGCTGGCCAATTCGAGCGATCCAAGCAGAGATACCCAGCTCTTTCTTTGGTAGGGCAGGGGGCCATAGCAACATCATGAAGGAGTTTGATGGGATGAAATGGGCAGCGATATTCTTTGCTTTGATCGCCGTTGCTTCAGCAGGCTGGTACATCATGCAGCCGGATTACTCTCAAACGGGTACGCAGACGGATGAGGGCGTCGCGCTTCCCGCAGGCGCGCTTGTAACTGTCACGCTACCAGCAAGTTTTACAGAGCAGGAGCAAATCGGCGCAGGCGCTTATGATGCGGTCTGTGCCGTGTGCCACGGCCTGAACGGGCAAGGCCGGGATGGCGTTGCTCCACCGCTTGTTCACAAGATTTACGAACCGAGCCATCACAGCGACATGGCGTTTGTCCTCGCGGCGCAAAATGGAGTGCGGGCGCATCATTGGAAATTTGGAAACATGCCAGCGGTTGAAGGCGTGACGCGATCAGAGATCCTTGCTATCGTGACGTATATTCGAGCATTGCAGCGTGCCAATGGGATCAATTAAGCCGTTTCGACAGATAAGAGGGTGGAGTTTGGTTCGCGGTCAACGACTACTAGGTTCGCCGCGACATGGCCACAACTGGCGGAAGAACGTTTTCATGAGTAAATGTCTTTATGCGTCCATATTGAGTATTGGTGCATTTTTCAGTTCTTTCACCGCAACATATGCCGAGGAAACCGACCTCTTCAGATTGACCGACCGCGCAGCCCCGGTCGGCATCGGTGCCCGTGAGCCATCACTTGCAACCTTGCCGGATGGCCGGGTCGTATTGAGTTGGACAGAAGAAAACGGAGCCGAAGCGGAAGTTCGCATGGCCATCCTTGATGGCAGCGAGTGGTCGGACGCTCGCACAATTCATAAATCGTCAAAGATTTACATCAACTGGGCCGATTTTCCATCGGTAGCGGTGCTGGCTGATGGCGGCCTGGCGGCACAATGGCTTAAACTGAATGGGGAGGGTGATTACCAATATGACGTCAATATCGCTTTTTCTAAAGATGAAGGCAGAAGCTGGACGGAACCGCTTGTTCCCCATGATGACAGATCACAACGCGAGCACGGTTTTGTTTCGTTGGTTCCCGATCAGTTTGGCGGGTTGACGGCGCTGTGGCTGGATGGCCGGGAGTATGACAGTCAAACAGAAGGCGAAAACTTCGAGAATGCGATGCAGCTGCGCGCACGACAGATCAACTCTGACGGAACGATGAAGCCAGAAAGCCTGTTGGACGCGCGCGCTTGTACTTGTTGTCAGACGTCCGCAGCGCGGACCGCTTCGGGCGATATCGTGGCGGTCTATCGTGATCGAACCGCCGATGAAATCCGCGACATTTCGATTGTTCGATCTACCGGAGGGGACTGGACGCAACCCCTCACTGTTCACGACGACGGATGGGAAAGTGCCGGCTGCCCCGTAAATGGCCCAGCTGTTGATACGATGGACGACAAGGTGTCCGTCATCTGGTTCACTGCAGCTGAGAATAAACCGGAGGTTTATATCGCGTTTTCGGACGATGGCGGCGCGCAGTTTGACGAACCGCTCCGCATTGACCTCGGCACAGCCGCGGGACGGGTGGATGTTCTGCAAATGCCGGATGGAAGCGCATTGGCGCTCTGGATTGAATATGTGGGAGGCGGTGAAGCGATCGTCATGTGCCACATATCGCGAAGTACCGGATGCGCAGCGCCTCAGGCGCTCCATATCAATCGGGGCGGCGGATCGATCGGTTTTCCCCGAATGGCGCGCGGAGACGCCGGTACGTTTGTGGCCTGGACGCAGCCGACCGGCGGCGGGGATGGGGACACTACAATCCGCATGGTCGAAGTCGCGGTGACTCCATAGGTTTCGAGCATACATCTCAATATCCTATTGCTTGCTTGACGCCGTTGCCCTTATTCTGCGGCCCGCCCGAGGGCCAAATCAGGCACTGTACCGGCTTGCTTCAGGCCCCACCCTTTGATGATGGCATAAACCGCCGGAATGACGATCAGGGTCAGCAAGGTTGACGACACCATTCCCCCGATCATGGGCACTGCGATGCGCTGCATGATCTCGGACCCGGTGCCATGCGCCCAAAGGATCGGCATCAGGCCGGCCATGATTGCGACAACTGTCATCATCTTGGGGCGCACGCGGTCTACTGCACCCACCATGATCGCGGCGTGGAGCTCGTCGCGGGTCAGGTCCCTGTCGCCCGCGCGGGCACGCGCTTCATTCAACGCCTGATCGAGATAGATCAACATGATCACTCCGGTTTCAGCCGCCACCCCGGCCAGCGCGATAAACCCGACGGCCACCTTAACCGACATGTTGAAGCCCATGAACCACATGAGCCAAATGCCACCGACCAGAGCGAAAGGCAGCGACAACATCACGATCAAGGTTTCCGTCAGGCGGCGGAAGTTTAGGTAAAGCAGCAGAAAGATCAGCGCCAGCGTCAGCGGCACAACAGTGGCCAGCCGCTGTTTCGCGCGTTCAAGGTATTCGAACTGACCGCTCCAGCCCAAAGAATAGCCGGGTGGCAGAGTGACGGAGGCCGCGACCGCCGCCTGAGCTTCGGCCACATAGCCGCCAAGATCGCGTCCGACGATATCGACAAAGATATATACGGCAAGCTGTCCGTTCTCGGTGCGGATCGACGTAGCTCCGCGGGTGCGTTCAATGGTGGCCACGTCCCCCAGTGGAATGGTGCCACCGCCCGGCAGTGCAACCTGAACCTCGCGCCCAATCGCCTCCGGATCAGACCTCAGTGTCGCCGGATAGCGCATTGCGACGTCGTAGCGCTCGCGCCCCTCGACGGTCTGCGTGATGGCCTTGGCCCCCAACGCCATGCCGATTACCTCTTGCACATCCTGCACCGACAGACCGTAGCGGCCAAGCGCTGTACGGTCCGGGGTGATGTCGAAGTAATAGCCGCCGATCACCCGTTCGGCATAGGCGCTGGTCGTTCCGGGCACCGTTCGTACCACGGCTTCGACCTCACGGGCGACCTTTTCCATCTCGGTCAGGCTGGTGCCGAAGACCTTGATCCCCACAGGCGTGCGGATGCCGGTGGACAGCATGTCGATGCGCGCCCGGATCGGCATCGTCCAGGCGTTCGATACGCCGGGAAATTGCATGGCGGCATCCATTTCCTGCCGAGGCTGTTGATTTCCACTCAGAAGCGACCCGGGCAGGCATATAATTTCCATTGAGGGGGCATCGTTGAGTGAACCCCAAATCGACTGATCAACTCGCTGACCGTCTCTTCGCCCTTCAGCGCCTCTAGGCTCTGGACCCATTGATTTGGTTGCGGTCTCCGCGCGATCTTGATTCAAGCTCCCAAACTTTAGGGGGCGTGATGAGCAATCTTTTCTGGCTGAACGATGAGCAGATGGCACGGCTTCGACCGTACTTTCCGAAGAGCCATGGCAAGCCACGCGTCGATGACAGGCGTGTTCTGAGTGGCATTATTTTCATTAATCGCAATGGCTTGCGTTGGAGCGACGCGCCAAAGGAATATGGTCCATCCAAGGCGCTCTACAACCGATGGAAGCGGTGGAGCGACATGGGCGTGTTTGCCCGGATCATGGTTGGGTTGGCTTCGGAGGGAACGGACCGGAAGACGATCATGATCGACGCGACCTACCTCAAGGCGCATCGCACGGCCTCCAGCCTGCGTTTAAAAAAAGGGGGCGTGGAAGGCTGATCGGGCGCACGAAAGGTGGCATGAACACAAAGCTGCATGCTGTCACCGACGCCGCAGGGCGTCCGATCCGGTTCTTCATCACTGGTGGGCAGGTCAGCGACTACACCGGTGCCAGGGCGCTGGTGAGCAGCCTGCCATCGGCTGACTGGCTACTGGGGGATCGAGGATATGATGCGGACTGGTTCCGTGAGGCGTTGATAGAAAAGGGGATCAAGCCCTGCATCCCGGGACGTAAGTCGCGCGACAAACCTATCAAATACGACAAGCGGAGATACAAGAGGCGCAACCGGATCGAGATCATGTTCGGACGCCTGAAGGACTGGCGGCGGGTTGCCACTCGCTACGACAGATCCCCAACCGTATCCCTCTCAGCAATCGCGCTCGCCGCGACCGTCTTGTTCTGGCTCTGAATCAATGAGTCTGGAACCTAATGCGACCTTGGTCTTAAATTCTGGGCGATGCTGCTTCCGTTTCGACATGTCAGATCTCCTTCGTGTTGAAGATCAGCAGACTACAAATCGCAGCTTACGCCAGTGTCCGAATTTCGGGGAGAATCTCAGACGCTATCACTCGCCTGTCGAAAATCTCAAAATTACTGACCTCACATTTTTGTGATATTAAATTGGTTGAACCTCCAGTGGGTGAAGGTTGTAGAAACCGGAAAAGTTTAGTTTGAGGGTAGTGGAATGAAGTTTGTAAAAGATGCGGCTATCTCGCGGCGCAGTATCCTGCTTGGAGCAGCGGCGAGCGGCCTCACTCTGAAAGCGGGCACCGCATTTGCCCAAAACACGCCTCCGCTAGCATCACCGGTTGTACGTAGGAACTCGTCCGGTTTTGCTGTCGCGAATTGGGAGGATCACTTCGACAACCTGAAACATGGGGTAATACTCTGCGATATAGATTCCCGAGCGGTGCAGTATTGGTCCGAAAACCAAAGCGTTTATAAGCTTTATCCTTCCAGTGTGCCTGAGTCCGAAGATCTTACCAAACGCGGGTACACTAGCGTGATCAAGAAAGTGGAAGGTCCAAGCTGGCGCCCAACTCCTTCAATGAAAATCCGCAATCCTGAATGGCCCGACTACTTTCCACCTGGTCCTGATAATCCTTTGGGCACGCACGCTCTCTACCTGTCATGGCAGTATTATCGCGTCCACGGGACAGGAGACACGCGGAAGATTGGCCGCCGATCATCAAATGGGTGCATTGGTCTTTATAACGAACATATCAAAGAATTGTTTGCTTTGGCCGAAGTAGGAACACAAGTCAAGCTGTTTTGATCCCGCACTTCGCATGACTTGTTAAAGTCTGATCTCGTGTACCAGCGCTCATTCTACGTTCACTACTCGAAAGCCATAGTTTCATGAAACGACGAAAATTTCTCTTTGCCACCGGGGCTGTCGGAGCTTTGTGCAGTCAGCCCGTTTCAGCTCATGTAGTGCTGCCAAAGTATGATTTGCCGCCGGAGTATTTGCCTCAAGTAGTAAGCATCCCAGGAGGCGCTGATCCCTACGAAATTCATGTTTTCCCAAGCCAGTTTGCCCTCTTCTGGACCCAACCTGACAACACTGCAATTCGCTATACCGTCGGGATCGGTCGCCCGAGTCTTTATGAGGCAGGCGAATTCTATGTTGGGGCAAAGAAGGAATGGCCCAGCTGGACACCGACCCCGGGCATGTTGCGTCGTGAGCCTCAGAAATATGGTCCCTTACGAAATGGAATGCCTGGCGGTTTGAGCAATCCTCTAGGTGCGCGGGCCCTCTACCTCTTTCAACCGGGTCGTGGCGATACCTTTTTGCGTGTGCATGGCACAAATGACCCAACCACTATCGGCCGTGCAGTCTCGAACGGGTGCGCCAGATTGGTGAACGATCAGATTGTCCAATTTTATGATAAAGTCCCGCTGGACACCCGTGTGATCCTATACCCCGCAACTTAGAACACTGCCTTGGCGAGATCAGCGTGTTTTGGTAGCTTTTCAGCAGAAGATTTCCTAGGGAAGATAACTCAATCACCCCGGATCTCTCTCAATCCTAGGAAGGATTCAAGATGTTATTAGCGCGACGCGGCCTGTCGAAAATTGTTCTTGCAACAGTATTAGCAGCATTTCCTGTTACTACTGTGGCCGCACAAGAACTCAATGAAGCAGATATCAAGCGTCTCGCACTTGAAGCGATCTTGGAAAAACCCGAAATTCTGATCGAAGCGCTTTCAATCCTTCAGGAACGTGAAAATGTAGCGCTCGCCGAAGCGCAGACTGACGCCCTGTCTGAGTTGCGCGATGATTTCGAACAGAATGCTCCGATCTTCGGGAACTTGGATGGCAGCGTCACACTTGTCGAGTTCTTTGACTATAACTGCGGGTATTGTCGCCGCGCTGCACCAGAGGTCAAAGCGGTACTGGAGGCAAGCAAGGATGTCCGCATTATTTATCGTGAATTCCCGATCCTAGGGCCCGGTTCCGAAGTTGCGGCGCGCGCGTCACTTGCCGCGAGAAACCAAGGTAAATATCAGCAGTTTCACGAGGCAATGATGGCATTGAACGGGCAAGCCGTTGAAGCAAGCGTTATGAAAATTGCAGGCGATGTGGGGCTCGATCTCGAAGTTTTGAAAACAGATATGCAATCTGATTCAGTGAGTGATCACATTGCGGCCTCTCTGCGTTTCGCAGAAGCTTTGGGTATAACTGGAACGCCGACGTTCGTATTGGGTGACGAAATAATCCCCGGTGTGATCGAGCGCGGCACACTTCTTGAAAAGATAGCAGAACTCGTCCCCGAGTGAAAGGGGGGACGATTATGAGATCGGCCCTTATAGCCCTTGATCTTCCACCCGCTGGAACCCCTATCTCCGAAGTTATCTGGAGCAAGAGGTCTCACTATGGAAAACGAAAAGTCATTAGCCTTCGGCGGCTATATGATCGAAGGCCACGTCCCGGTCGCCGACATTCGCCGTCTGTTGGATGAGCGCCCAAACGCTGTTGGCCTTGAAGTCCCCGGTGTGCCTTACGGATCGCCAGGGCATGGGCCAGAATCGGAACGTGAGGCCTATGTTGTACATTTGGTCAATCGAGAGGGGACCACGAAGCCGTTCACAAACTACGAGGCAGCCTGAACTCGAGACGGTGACAATGAAGGGCGGTTGAGGTCAGAGGTTTTTGAACTGACCTAGGCACCAAGGGTTGTCCATACGTAAGTTGCGAAAACACATGCCCGTGCGGGATCAATATTTTTCTTGAACCTCTAGTAACTTTAAGAGTTAAGGCATCGATAACGGTCGGCCCCATGGAGCATAGTCGTCTGTAATAACTTGACTCCTTCCTAGGTAAAAAAATTCGGGATGTGGGTTGGATCGCCGCCAATAGCGTGAAAGGAACAAGAAAGATGCTGACAAGACGACATTTCATCCAGACGACCGCTGCACTTTTCTCCGCGTCTATCTCAAGTCCGCTCCTCGCTGACACCTGGCCCACTGAAGCGGAAAAGGGTGCTTGGGATGCACAGGTAACACCGCCGGGCTATAACCCAGCCACATCAAACCCGTGGGGCCTACACCCGCGCTTTCTGCCGCAGCGGGTTGTAGCTAAAAATGGTCTTGTGGCCGGTGACATTCATGTCGACGCCGTGGCGCGCTATCTTTACCATATCGAGGAAGGCGGCACTGCGATGCGCTATGGCGTCGCGATCGCTCGCGGCAAACTTTATGAGCCGGGTGTCTACACGATCAAGCGCAAGGTCAGGTGGCCGCATTGGCAGCCAACACAGAACATGATTAACCGCGACCCGGAGCTCTACGCCGACATCGCTGACGGTATGGAACCCGGACCTGAGAACGCGCTCGGGTCACGGGCGCTTTATCTCTATGTCGGGGACCGAGACACCTATCTGCGCATCCACGGTACACCACAGCCGCGAAGCATCGGCGGACGAGCAAGTTCCGGTTGCGTCCGGATGGTCATGGCGCACATAAACGATCTGTATCCAAACGTGGAGATTGGCTCGACGGCGTTCCTATATTCGGCCGAGGACAGCGTGACTCCGCAGAGCTGACCCAAGGCGCGTCGTCAGTCCGAAGCTCGAACGTGCCAATCAGGATTGGCGCGCGACGCAGATGGGATTGCCGCCCGCCGATCGCAACGGGACCAAGGTCGTTTCCACCGGCCCATTATGATTATACCAATAGCAGTTATCTTCGGGACGTAGCCGTGCCGCGTTGAGATCTTGGTCGGGTGCAGCAAGGGCTGCGACAGACTCTGGAATATTCCCGATCCTGAATGGATCGTTGTCTTCCTTCGGAGGCACCGCACAGCCAGCTAGGGCCAATGTTGCAACCATGAACACCGCATATTTTTGAAGCATATCTATCTCACTCTTTGGCAGGTCAGCCGCGTCCACAGACTTGGCAACGCGTTTCAAGGTTCCGCAGATCGGTGTCCTTACTTGACCAAGTTTCTGTTTTAGCTCTTGAAGCTCTAGTTACTGTAGGGGCTATCTCAATGTGGAATGAACGAATCCCGAGGTCAATCCCATGTCTTCCAATGGCCACCGCCACGACCACAAGCACAGCTCTGACTGCAGTCACGATCATGTTGATGATCACAAACATGCGAGCGTAGCTCGCTACTCTCATGGAGATGGTGCTGCGTGCTGCGGTGCTGGAGCCAACACGGGACCGGCAGAATCCATCCCGTCGAATGGGCGAAGTTTTCAAGTTTCCGGTCTGGATTGTGCCGAAGAGGTGGCAATCCTGAATAGGGTGGTCGGTCCAAAAGTCGGCGGGACTGAGCATCTGGCGTTCGATGTCATCAATGGGCGGATGACAATTCTGGATACCGCAGTCGGGATTTCGGACAACGAGATTTCGCAACTGGTCGCGAGTACCGGCATGAGCGCAAAACCGTGGGACGCCGACAACGCAGCAGAGAATCAGGCCGCGCATCTGGCACGTCAAAAGCGGTTTACCGCGCTCAGCGGCGGCTTCTGGGTGGCAGGTTTTCTCTACCACATCGTCGAAACCGGCATGGGTGGTGCGCTCGGGCTATTCGCAGGGCACGGAGAAATGCCGATGCCACTCGCGGAAGCAGGGTTATTCGCGGTGGCAATTCTCTTCGGGGTCTGGCTGGTCGCGCCCAAGGCTTGGTCTTCCGCGCGACGGTTTTCCCCTGACATGAACTTGTTGATGGTGGTCGCAGTGGCGGGTGCCATCGGGCTGGGCGAATTCTTCGAGGCCGCGACGGTTGCGTTTTTCTTCTCACTTTCGCTTTACCTTGAGAGCTGGAGTGTGGGGCGGGCCCGCAACGCGGTATCGGCCTTGCTGGATCTGGCGCCGCCGACAGCTCGGGTGATCCGATCAGATGGCAGCGAAACCGATGTGCCTGCGGCAGAGGTCGCCGTGAACGATCGCTTCATTGTGCGCGGCGGCGACCGCATCCCCCTCGACGGTGAAGTGGTGGAGGGGGCGGGAGCCGTCGATCAGGCTCCCATTACCGGAGAAAGCGCGCTCGTGCCAAAGGAGCCGGGCGATGAGGTCTATGCCGGCACGATCAACGGCGAAGGCACACTGACGGTACGAGCGACCAAGGCAGCTTCCGACACAGTGTTGGCCAAGATCATCCGTATGGTCGGTGATGCCCATGCCCGCCGCGCGCCGGTCGAGCAATGGGTGGCGAAATTCGCGCGCATTTATACACCCATCGTGATGGCGGTGGCGATCACCATCGCGGTGGTGCCGCCACTCTTGCTCGGCGGCGCCTGGGACTATTGGTTCTACAATGCGCTGGTCCTTCTTGTCATCGCATGTCCTTGCGCACTGGTCATTTCTACGCCGGTGTCCATTGTAGCAGCGCTGGCCGCTTCGGCGCGAGCAGGGGTGCTCATCAAGGGCGGCGCTTATGTCGAAGCGCCAGGGCGCACCACAGCGCTGGCGATGGACAAGACGGGAACGATCACCATGGGCGAGCCTGAGGTGGCGGCGGTTCACCCGCTGGGTGAAGCCTCCGCTCGCGAAATCATCACGCTGGCAGCCAGTCTGGAGGCGCGGTCCTCGCACCCGCTGGCACGCGCCATCCTCGCGCGCGCAGAAAGCGATGGTGTTTCCGTGTCTGCCGCAGAGGACACGCGGACCGTGCCTGGGCGCGGGCTCGAAGGACGCGCCGACCGGCGCGCGATCTGGCTCGGATCAGATCGGTTTGCCCAAGAGAAAGGTTTCAGCAATGCCATTCCGGCGGATCTTCGGGACCGGATCGAAGGGGCAGGCAGCACCCTGGTTGCCGTGGGTGACGAGACCGGCGTGACCGGCGTGCTGGAGCTTCGTGACCGCATTCGCCCCGATGCAAAGGGTATCGTTGCGCGTCTGCACGCGCAGGGTGTGAAGACAATCGTGATGTTGACGGGCGACAACGAACGCACCGCACGTGCGGTGGCGGCCGAGGTCGGCATTGACGAGGTGCGCGCCGAACTCTTGCCAGAAGACAAGGTGAAGGCCATCGAGGAACTGGTGGAATGCCACGATATGGTGGCGATGATCGGCGACGGCGTGAACGACGCGCCCGCAATGGCGCGCGCGCATTATGCCATTGCCATGGGGGCTGTCGGATCGGATGCGGCGATCGAAACGGCAGATATTGCACTGATGACCGACGATCTGGCTCGAGTGCCGTGGCTGATTACTCACTCTCGGCGGACAATGACGATTATCCACCAGAATATCGGTATATCGCTGGCAACAAAGGCGCTGTTCGTCGGGCTGACCGCGTTCGGGATGGCCTCGATGTGGGGCGCCATCGCTGCGGATGTAGGCGTTTCCCTGTTGGTGGTCGCCAATGCGCTGCGGCTTTTGAACGGCCATCGGATCAAGGACGGGCCTTCGGGCGGTGAACCGGTGGGCGAGCAGATGGCGAAGGGAGCACTGGCGCACGGTCATTGATCCGACGTCTTCGGTAGAGTAACCTCTGGCACCAACAGACCTCGCAAAAAGGGGCGTCGAGCAGTGACAAACACCAGATTTCCACGGCGCGCCTTTTTGATGGGCGGATTGGCCTCCTTCCTGTCAGGTTGTGCCAGCAAGTTCCGGTCTTACAACGGACCCGAAGTGACCCGGCTACGCATGTATAAGGCACAGCGGTTTCTGGTTCTGGACGGGGTGGATGACGTCTTGCGGACCTATCCCATCGGATTAGGCTTCGCGCCCGAAGGTCACAAGCAGTTCGAGGGGGACGGCCGTACGCCGGAGGGCTCCTACGTGATTGATCGGCGCAACCCGGAGAGCCTCTTTCACCTGTCGATTGGCATCTCATATCCCAACGCGGCAGACATCGCTTTTGCGCAGGCTCAAGGAAAGTCGCCCGGTGGCGACATTTTCATCCACGGAGGACCGCGCAAGGGGATCGACCCAATGAATGTCCGCGACTGGACGGCAGGCTGCATCGCCGTCACTGACCGCCAGATCGAGGAAATCTATGCCATGGTCAGGGACGGGACACCGATCGACATTTACGCCTAAGGATCAGGTGAAGCGGCGCCGCAGTGCGACGTTGATCGCCTCAATGGCCATGACCATGACGACGACCGCAATCGTGACGCTGGCGGCCTTATCATACTGGAAGGATCTCACGTAGGTCTGGATGTAGAAGCCGATCCCACCCGCGCCGACGATGCCGAGGATCAGCGACTCGCGCAGGTTCAGTTCGAACCGGAAAATCGTGTCGCGGGCAATGACTGGGGCCATCTGCGGCCAGATCGCATGCCTGAGCCGCACGAGCGGTCCGGCGCCGGCGCTTTCCAGTGCTGCGATCGGCGCGCGGGACACGCCGTCGATCGCCTCGGCATAGAACTTGGCGAGCATCCCCGTTGCATGAAAGGCGACCGCGATGATGCCGGGCAGCGGCCCGAGCCCGACAGCGCCCACCATAAGCATGGCCACGAGGATCAGCGGCACGGCCCGGATAAAGGCCAGCAGCGCGCGCACAGGGCCGAACACCATGCGCGAGACCATGGTCTCGGAGGCGAGGATGGCCAGAGGGATCGACAGGATCACAGCGCCGAGGGAACCGAGGATCGCTATTCTCAGCGTTTCCGCGCTGCCCTTCCTGATCTCGGCCATCACTGTCGGATCGGGCGGGAACATCCGCCCGAGAAAGTCAGCGATCCGCGGACCGGCCGAAACGAGACGCGACAACTCGACATCGGTCGTGGCGAAGGACCAGAGGATTGCGCCTGCGATCAGGGTGCTGGTCGCGAAGCCGCCGAACCTGCGGTGGCCCATCAGGACACCGCCCGGAGGCCGGAACCGGGCATCGGCTCTGCCTCCCGGTAGAGAGCCGCCGTCGCCTCGTCCTGCAACTCGGATGTCGGCACATCGAACACGATCCGCCCGTTCCGCATGCCGATGATGCGCTGCGCGAAACGCCGCGCCAGGTCGGGCTGGTGCGAGGAAAACAGCGCCGTTGCGCCGCGCGCTTGCGCCGCCCCGGTCAGCATCGCCAAGACCTCCCCAGCGCGGGTGGGGTCGAGGTTGCTCACCGGCTCGTCGGCGAGGATCAGCCGTGGCTCCTGCGCGAGACACCGCGCAATGGCCACGCGCTGCCGCTGGCCGCCGCTGAGACTGTCGACCCGGCGTTCGGCGAGATCGGCAATGCCGCAATCAGTGAGGGCTGTGCGCGCAATGTCGAGATCATGTGGCCTTGGCGACCCCAGCAGGGCGCGCAGGGGCGCCATCCGGCCTAGGCGGCCGTTGAGCACGTTGCGCAGAACCGTGGAGCGTTCGACCAAGGCGAATTCCTGAAATACGAAACCGGTATCAGGTCGGCTTGCGCGCGGCGGCGGTTGGTCTGGATCGAGCGGCGCACCCAAGACTGAAACGCGCCCGCGCCAGCCGTGGAGCCTGCCATCGAGCAATGCCAGCAGCGTTGTTTTTCCTGCCCCGGACGGGCCGAGCAAAGCGACGCTTTCGCCGGTCGAAATCGTAAGCGAGACTCGCTCCAGCGCCGGAACACTCCCGCCCGGATGGGCAAAGTTCAGGTCGTCGATCCGGATGGCGGTGGTCATTCCAGGAGCCCATATCGCCGTGCCATGTCGCGCACGCCGTCATAGGCGGCAGGGTCGGCCCTGACATAGCCGTCCGGCCCGTAGAGATAGCGCAGCTTGTCGCGGTTCTCGGGCTCGTTGAGCCGCAGCATCGCGTTGGTGAAGCGGTCTTGCACCTCGGCATCCAACCCGGGTCGCGCGATCACGACATGGCTGGGGATTGGCGGGCTTTCCGCGATCCATGTCACCTGTGCTTGCTGCTGCGGCGTCAGGAGCAGGTCGGCATACTGGCTGGCACCCGCAGCGTCGACCAGACCTTCGGCCATCGCCTGCATGGCCTGCTGATAGCCGCCTGCGAAGAAGACGCGGCCGAAGAATGCCTCCGCCGCGCCTGGGCCGTCGATCAGCCGAGCCTCGACGAATTCGGCGAGCGGGTAGAGATAGCCCGATTCCGAGATCGGATCGGCGAATGCGATGTCGCGTCCGCGCAGGTCTGCAAGCGCGCCGATGCCACTGTCGCGACGCACGAAAATGCGTCCCGTATAACTCGGCGCGTCGCGGTAGACCTCGGAGAGAAGCGGCACCGCGCCGATCTCGGCCTCGGCCAGAACGAAGGGCAGGGCGCCCATGAAGGAGATGTCGGCGTCGCCGTTTCTCAGCGCCTCGACCGCCGCCGCATGGTCGATGGTGACGAACCCTTCGACGGGGACGCCGATCTCACTGGCCAGCCAGCCGCTGATGGCCTCTATGTCGCCCAGGAGCTTCTCGGGGTTCTCCTGCGGGATGAAAGCCAGCCGCAACGCAGTGTCCTGCGCGGCCAGCGGGGTTGCGAGCGATACTGCGCCCGCAGCGGCCAGCGCCAACATCGTTCTGCGGTTCATATGGATCGCCATCAGAATGCCCTCTCTTCGATTGCGTCGGCTTCGGACTTGAACGCGGTCCAGCTTGTTTCGGCAGCCACCCAGTCATCAGTACGAACGGCGTCACCAACCTCGGCCAGACGTTGGGCCAACGCGTAGACTTCAGGCCGCGCAGCCAGGTTCGACATTGTGCTGGCGTCCGCCGAAAGGTCCGCGGCCACGGTGTCGGTCAGCAGCAGGATATGTTTTGCATCCCGCTGCGGCAGCAGCGTATCAAGCGTCGAGGCGAAGGTCGTCAGTTCGGAGAATGCCAGCCGGAAGGCGGTGTTCTCGGCGTCGAATGCCTCATAGGGCTCGTCCGCTGCGCCCACGGTCTCCAGATAGGCCGTCAGGTCGGCCCGTTCCGCTCCGGTCAGGCCGAGCGACTTCGATTCGTCGAACCAGTCCACGACAGCGGCCAGGGTCGGCAGCGACCCGTCGTGGAAATAGGGCGCGGTGTAGACGGTGCCGAGCAGCGTGGGTGTATCCATCGCACCGGTGCGGGCGCCATCGTAGGCCAACGCAACCGAGCCGATATCATGGGCCTGCCGGTCCAGGAAGTTCGTGTCCGGGACGTGGCAGCTGGAGCAGGAACGGTCGCCGAGCGCCGCGAAGGGTGTATTGAAGATCGCTTCGCCGCGCTGCGCTGCCTCGGGAGCGGCTTCGGTCAGCTGACCATCCGGTGTCAGCATGGAGTTGGGCAGGAAGTCGAATTCGAGCATGTAGGCGAGCAGAGCATCCAGCATGAAGGGCGTCGGTTCATCGCCGCCGAACTCGTTGACGATGACGTTGCGGGTGAAATCGCGCAAGGAGGCGAAGCGGCCATCGCGGCCGTAGGGCCCGGTGAAGCGCAGGCCACGGAGGCTGGGGATGTCAATCGGATCATCACGCCGGTCATTGAAGATCGGGTTGAAGAAGGCGCCATCGACATCGATCGCGCCTGGTTGATGGCTCGCACCCGGAATGAAAAGCCTCTGGTTAACGTCCGATCGGTTGTGACAGGTCGAACAAGCGACCCCGAGACCCTGCGCCGGATTGCCAAAGATTTGCGCGCTGTCGAATAGCATGTCGCCATAGGCCACCAATGGCAGGTCGGTCTCGTCGATGCCCTGCTCCTCGAAATTGAGGACGAGGCGCGGCAGCGGATCCTGATCGAAGATGTCAGACCCCGGCGGCAGGCTAGGCGGCACCTCGATGGTGCGGCCACTCAGGACAACAGTTTCCGGCAGCGCGCTCAGCGTCCGGCGCGGCGCGAAATCGTCAACGAGGTAATTCTCGGCGAGATAGAGGGAGATGACTTCGCGCGCGGCTTCCATGGTTTTGCGACTCGCGGGTGTGGCACCAGCACCAAGAACACCGGCGGAACCTGTGCTGCTGTTGAGTTCCAGCCAGGCGAGGCCGATGCGTCTCGAAGCGTCGGGATCAGCAGCCGCGATACCGTCCGCGAACGAGCGATAGAGTTCTCGGGCTGTCCGCACGGCCTGCTGCGCACGTGCAGGGTCGTCGGCCATGACTGCTCGGTCCAGTTCCTCGTCGATCCGGCGCGCGATCAGCCGCGTCGCCTCGGCAAAGACCGCCTGGCGGTCTTCGCGAGTGATGGCGTCCAGAAGGGGGGCGGGTCCGATGTCGCTGTTGCCGTCCAGCCATGCCAATGCACCAACAGAGAATTCCGAACCCCGGTAGGGTTCGGCCCAGGCGGTCCCGACGTCATCCCAAGGCAGCGGTTCGAGATTTCCGAGGAAGAGAGTCAGCCGGTAGGCCGCCGCCTCGGGAAGCCATGGAGCCTCCTTGGCAGGCGTCGCAGCGACAGGTCCGGACAGGACGAGCGCACTTGCGAGTGCGACAATGAACGCTCCAAGGAATTTCTGAATCACCGCAGTCTCCGAATTCAAAAGTTAGACACGGCTAATTTATCTACCCTAAGCAAACAAGTTGTCAATCCTGCAGTTTCCCTGCAAAGTCCCAACTATGACAAAGCTGCAATCACAGGAACATGAACCGTTCGAAACTGTCGACAGGGCTCCCGAAGCACAGGCTGAGGGGTTCGCGACCGTGCGTCAGGCACATGAGAGCGAAATGGCGGAAGATTACGTTGAACTGATCGCCGAACTGATCGAGTCGCGCGGAGAGGCAAGGCCGGTGGAAATCGCCGAACGTTTTGGAGTGAAGCCGCCGACCGTGACCAAGAACATCTCGCGGCTCAAAGCTGCTGGCCTGGTGCGGCGGGAACCTTACCGCGCCATATTCCTCACGGATGCCGGTCGGGAGTTGGCCGAGGCCTGCCGCCGACGACACAGGATCGTCGTCGCGTTTCTCCTCAGCCTGGGAATCGACGAAGAGACTGCGGAACGCGATGCGGAAGGGATCGAGCATCACGTCAGCACGACCACGCTGGAGGCCTTCGAACACGCCCTCCTGCAATCTCAAAGCGGCAAGTAGCGCAGCATCAAGTTCTCGCGAAATTCAGAAAAGCAAGACTCAGGAGGCGGCGGCGTCAGCAGTCAAAGGCTGGTGGGTTGGCATTTGTTCTGATGGTCAACCTTAGTGCAGAAAATCGTTCGTGTCCTCTGAGCTTGGCCAGCCCGAGATAGTGTGCCCAAAATCTCTGACTGCGACGACGGTGCAGCGAGAA
Source organism: Roseovarius sp. BRH_c41 (assembly GCF_000961715.1). Classification (NCBI taxonomy): domain Bacteria; kingdom Pseudomonadati; phylum Pseudomonadota; class Alphaproteobacteria; order Rhodobacterales; family Roseobacteraceae; genus Roseovarius; species Roseovarius sp. BRH_c41. Next base: position 49,559 of record NZ_LADY01000050.1, read on the forward strand.
TGTCGATCGCGGGAAAAGACGTGGATACAACCTTTGATTTGCTCCTCTGTTCAAAGCGCATAGACAATTGTCACCACCGTCGTCATGACGATGAAGAACATGACCAAGGCACCTATGGCGAGCGTCCGGCCCATGTCGCGGTTTGGCTCTGCTACTTTCAGACGCAATTCTTCGGCCGTTTCCGGAAACTCGAGCGCCGCGGAGTTTGACCCTCGCACCAACTCGTATCGTGAATTCCAGCGACGCACCTCGGCCGCGTTCCACCCGTTCATGACCAGAATGATCGCGGCGATCATCAGCATCGAGGACGGGACCCAGATCGTGTAGCCACCCATGGTTTCGTCGGACAGGGGATCGAGAAACCCGGTTCCCGCCGTTTGGTAGGAAGCATAGAGGCTCACCTCTTTGAGTGTCGTCAAGGAACCCAGAAAAATGTTTGAAACGATCACCGCGAAACCGGAGATCAGCCTTGCGCCGCGCCTCGCGCCCTCAGGGGGATCTCTCGGGTCGAAGAGCATGCCGAAATACCAGATCCCTGCCAGCACCATCGCAAAATGGGCGAACACCTCGATCGCCGCGATGCGCTGAGCAAGTCCGTAAAGCACTGGAATCTGCCAGATAAAGAGCGACGTGATGAGCGCGGCAGTGGCGGTTACCGGATGTGCCAAGAACCGAAATGCAAAAGATTTTCCAAGAGCGTCGAGGTATCGACGCCACCGTCTGTTCAAACCGGCTTGCAATAATCGCCACGGCTGAGAGACCGCGAAGAGTAGTGGTCCTGCAAGGCGGAGGAGAAGGTGCTCCACTTGGTGCACCGAAAAGAGGCTATGCCCCAACGAAGCCAGAGGCGCATTTGTGGCCGCGAGAATGCAGGTCAAGCCAGCGAGGAACAGGGCTTGCCGCCACATAGACACCGTCCCGCGAATGCGAGCGGATCGCACGAGGCCGCGCATGTAGACCCATGCGGCCAAGCTGACGGAAACAAGGGACACTGGCGAAATCGCATACCCAAACGGGTCGAAAAGGAGGAAGTAAGTGATCATCGGCTCCTGTCATTTTGTATTGTCGGCGTATCGACGGATACCGGTGAAAGTCGGGATGTTCCCACAGCGCCACCCCGGGCCAAGGACAGATCAGTGGACATCGTGAGATATTTGCCCTGCATCCACATGAGAAAAAGGTTTTCATAGAAACGTGAGAGCGGGTGGCCGGACTGACCGGCTGGCGCGATGAAATAGGATCCGGCTTCTTCCGAAAACGACATGACCGCCTGAAAATTGGTGCCCGCGCTGGCCGCGAAGGGGCGGTCATTGTCAGAAGAGAACAGCGTTGCAATCAGTGTGTATGGATCGCCCGAAGATGGGGCTTCGAGAGACAGCAGATCGCTGATGATCCCACTCGATCGGATTGGCGCCCACCCCATATTCAAAGCGTGTGCTTCGCCCCAGACCCAATCTGACGGATCGGGTCCGTAGCGGTCGACAAGCCAGCCGATGGCATCATCCAGGGCCGCACGAACCTGATCCTGGCAGGTCTCGATGCGGGTGGACGGGCGGATGTCGCACCAGATTGCGCTCCCTCCGCGATCTGAAAGCACCGCAAATAGGATATCGGCATTTGGCCTGGCCCAGACCGTTGTCGCGGATGGAAATTCATCCTGAAGTATCCGTTTTTGCAACGCGCGCGCCCAGGCCCAGAACACGAGCGGTTCCGGTGAAAAGCGATCCATGTCGCCATTCCATTGGGCAAGTTGACCCAGAATATCGCTGCGAAACTCATCTGCGCGGTTCTCTTCGAGAGCGCCTGCGGAACCCACGAACCAGAGCTCTTTTGCCATTATAGGAAGAAGCGCCCGCGCGGCAGTGCTGACCGTGTCGCGCTGCGCCGCAATCGCGCCCTCGACCGAGAATATCGGTTGCCGCACATCAAGAGCTGCCAGACGGGCGTCTCGAAACGAGAAAGGCGTTTCGACCTCCCTGTCAGGCCAGCGAGCAAGGATTTCTCGGCCGATGGCAAGAATCTCCAATCCGGCTGGTGCCAGGTTCATGCTTGCGTCCATAGCATCGTTCACATCGGCGGACCGCGCCAGACGGTCAAGCATCATCAGAAAATTGCCGGCCTTGGCAGCGGTGGGACTCACTGGCTCTTTAAGGGCAGTCAGTGACAGAGATCGGAACGCCCAAGCGACGCGTTCGCTGCGACCGACGACAATGAAGGGCACACCCGGCATTGTAGCCCCAATCGCGGCTCCGGTCGGGAGTTGAATATCCGCCAGGTACCATTCAGAAGGCAGCGATAAGGGGCCACGTATATCGGCGGCGAGAATTGGTGCTCCCGAAGCTGTTCTGTCTCCAGGCAACGCCCAAGCATCGAGGCTGACCTTGGGCGAGGTCACAAACAGCTCGGGCAAAAGAGGTCGATCTGACAAGCCGGACAGGTCACTCTGGCGTCTCTCGGGTTGAAGATCGTTCAGAAACGCTTGGGCAAGTCTGAGACTATCGACGGGTCTCCAGGCAGCGATCATTCTCTCATCCGCGATCAACAGATCGGGTGAGCCTCTGCCGCGCCCGCCTTCGGATACCAGACCAAGCCACGCGTTGACACCAGCGGCATATGCGTCGAGCGCTTGGGCTGTCGAAGGCTCGACTTCGATCGTCTGGTCAAGTGGCAACAAGGCTTGCGCTGCCCGCCTTGCCCTCAATAACTGGCCAAGCCTGTCCTGAGCGTGAACGAAACCAAGCGCGAAATAGGCGTCCGCAGCGGAGTCTGCAGAAATGTGCGGTATGGCCGCAGCATCTCGCAGAATATCGACTGGACCTTCGATTCCCGCAACACTGAAATCCTCGTCATAGTCGGGGACGGAGGCGCGCAAAAGAAAGTAGACGACACCGGATACGGCCAGTCCTGATGCAAAAATCGCCAGGAGCAAGTACAGTAATATGTTGAACAGTCGTTTCAATTCGTTGCCGGTGCCAAAGCAATCTCAAGACGTGATGCGCAAGAGGATCACCGAGGCGAAAAAAGCGAGTAGGCCGAAAGCAATACCGAAGCCTGTCGCGTATTGAAGTATATCCAGGCGGTTCCCTTTCTGCCGTTGCGCCAGATAGCCACCCCAGAGCGCCCCTCCGACAAAGCCTGCGAGCACCAGCATCACGATTCCTCCGATTTTGATTTTTCTGAATTGAAACGTCGTCTGGCCGATCCGACGGTAAAGGCTAAGGCCCAGACCGCACAGATGAGCGCCAGCGATGTCCAATCACCGAAACGTGCGTAAGGTGTAGGCGCAAGCGCTGTCGGCAGGATGGCATCTATGACTCCAGTTTGTCCGGTCTCGAGGCGCGCGATGATCTCTCCCTTGGCGTCGATGATCGCGGAAATCCCCGTGTTGGCCGCCCGGACCACAGGAAGCCCTTCTTCGACCGCGCGCATGCGCGCGGAGGCGAGGTGCTGCTCGGGGCCGATGCTGGTACCGAACCAGGCATCATTTGTTGCGTTGAAAATCCAGTCGGGGCGAAAAAGGTCATCGACCACCTGGCCCGGAAAAATGATCTCGTAACAGATCGCCACCGCGACCAGAGGCGCACCCGGGATCGCCAGCGTGCGTGGCCCTGGTCCTGGCGTGAAATCGCCCAAACCTTCGGTGAGCCGCTCGATCGGCAGCCAGCCTCTCAGGGGCACATATTCCCCGAACGGAACAAGATGATGTTTTGCATATCCCGTCAGAATTTCGCCGTTGCCGTCATAGGCTTGAACCGTGTTGAAATATCGGGTTTCCCCATCGCCCTCTACGCGGTCAGGCACTCCTGTCAAAAGGATCCTGCCGTCTGGCAGAACCGTGGATAACCGCCTGCGCGCCAAGGCGTCCTCGTCCAGAAAACCGGGAAAGGCCGTTTCCGGCCACAGCAGCAGGTCGAAGCGTCCAGGTTGCGCAGACAAGCTCAAGTATTTTTCCAGTGTTCGCTCGCGGCTGCCCGGTGCCCACTTCTCGACTTGCGGCACATTGCCCTGGACGATGCGCAAAGCGATGTCCGTCGGCGGCACATCCGTCCCTGAACGCAGCGCGCCGCCACCCCAGAGGCCCATCACCGCAGCGGCGAAGAGCACGAGAACAGGCACGCGTCTGTTTGGTGCCGCCACAATCAACACACCGGGCAACAGCCCGATAAAGACCGTGAGAAAGCTTAGCCCATAGCTTCCGACCCAGGCGGCCGGTTGGCGCAGGGCGGCATGTTCGACAAGAGCATAAGCGGCAAGGTTCCAGGGAAACCCCGTCAGGACATGACCGCGCAGCCATTCTGCGGCAACCCAGCAGGTTGCAAGCAGAAGACCTGCCGTAATGCCGCCGACAGCACGGCGCTGCATGATGGTGGCAAATAACATCGCCGCAATCGCTGGGAATATGGCCAGTCCGGCGGACAGTCCCGCGACTGCCGGGATCGCAAGGGCACCGAAACGTTCGGCATCGACGTAGAAGCTCTCGGCGATCCAGGAAACTCCAAACCCGAACTGGCCCATTCCGAAGACCCAGCCGATGAAGAAGGCGGGCGCTGTCGAAACCTGCCGGAGGACGAGAAAGAGTGCTGAGAAGGCGACCGGAACAACGATCAGCCATGAGAATGGTGGAAGGGTTAAAACCGTTAAACCGCCCGCTGCAAAGCTAATCCCTGATCGCAGGGGAATGTAACGGCCACGACCCGTCAGTGGTCGCAAGCCCGCCATCATGTGCCAGTTTTCAACTTGGCGCTCAACCAAGGGGCTATGAGCAGTAGGCCCACGCCACTGACCACGAAAACATCCGCCATGTTGAAGGCGGGCCAATGCGTGGATCCGACATAGAAATCGAGGAAGTCCGTCACACCCCGAAACCGGATGCGGTCGAGGACGTTGCCGAGCGCGCCACCGATAATCGCACCATAGGCGATAGCCTCGGCCCGGTTGTCAGTGCGCAATAACATGACAGTCAACCAGCCGCAGACCGCGAGGGCCAACACTGTAAGGCTCCACCATGGCGCTCCACCAAGTAATCCAAATGTCACGCCATCGTTGCGCAGGTAGATGAGATTGAAACCGGGAAAGACCGGAACTCCGGCGCTCAAATCTGCCGCATTGGCGACGACAATTGCTTTTGTCACCTGATCGACAAGAAAAGCAGTTCCAGCCGCAAAGAAACCTTGGAAATGGGACTGTTTCATCTCATCCTCCCAGCCATACATCGAGGAACAACATGATCACCAGGCCAACCGCGAGACCGAGTGTCGCCCTGTTTTGATGGCCAGAACGGTGGGTTTCGGGAATGATTTCGTGGCTGATGACGTAGAGCATCGCCCCGGCGGCGAAGGCGAGGCCCCATGGCAACAGCGGCTGCGAGATGCTGATGATCCCAGCCCCAAGAAGCCCGCCTACCGGCTCGACAAGACCTGTCAGGGCGGCAATGCCCCACGCACGGCGCCTGGAATATCCCTCACCAAGCAATGAGACCGCTACGGCGAGACCCTCGGGAGCGTTTTGCAGCCCAATGCCAATCGCAAGCGGCAAGCCACCAGAAAGACCGTCAGCCCCGAACCCGACACCAACGGCGAGTCCTTCGGGGAAATTGTGGATCGTGATCGCGATGATGAAGAGCCAGACGCGGCGCAGCGAAGCAGAGTCAGGGCCTTCCCGCCCCGACTTGAAATGCTCATGCGGCAGCCGTTCGTTCATCAGAGCGACCGCGCCCATGCCAAGCAAGATAGCAACACAAACGATGGCCGCCGGGAGAGCACCGTTGTCGAACTGTCCTTCGGCTGCATCGAGAGCCGGGATGATCAGCGAGAAAAACGATGCAGCGAGCATGACACCCGCTGCAAAGCCAAGTAGCAGATCGCGTGTAGCCCGGGATGGGATGCGCCCGAAAAGAACGGGGATCGCCCCGACCGCTGTCAGCGATCCGGCGGCCAGACTTCCTAGAAAGCCAAGGGTAATTGGGGAGAGGGGTTCCAAGCGTTGAGGTCTCGTCGATACGTCAGTCAGCGGCCGAATAACTGCTAAAGATCTCGGTCGATCCATCGCCGCGGATCAGGAAGACCTCATAAGCCTCTCGATCGTCTTCCGGTCCCATGCCCGGCGATCCATAGGGCATTCCGGGCACCGCCAACCCCACTGCATCTGGACGCTCATCCAACAAACGCTGAATGTCTGATGCCGGTACATGTCCTTCGATCACGTAGCCGTCGACCAAAGCCGTATGGCAGGAGACCATGCGCTGAGGCACGCCATTGTCGAGTTTGAAGCGCACAAGAGATCCCCCGAACATGTCCTCGCCTGTCGGCGCGAATCCGCTTTCCTCGAGGTGCTTCATCCAGGACAGACAACAGCCGCAGCCGTTTGTCTTCCGGACATCAATCTGGATCGCATCGGCGACCGCTTGCGCTGCGGGAAACAAGGCCAGCGTGACTGCAAGGGCGGGAGCCAGTCGTTTCATGGATTAAAGCCTTTCGGTTGTTGTTTGCACAAATTCGCTGGTGAGCCTCTCGGCCAGTAGCGAGCGTGCCTCAGCCAATCGCTCAAGTGCAGCCGTGTCATCCGCATCCCGCTCGGCCGCCTCTGCCAGTCTGTCGTCTGAGAGAGGATCGGTCGGGCGACCATCGACTAGAACCTCATAATGGAGATTTGGGCCGGTCGCGGTGCCGGTCGCACCGACGCGACCGATCATGTCTCCGGCCAAAACGCGCTGCCCTTGTTCGAGTGTGTCCGGCACCTCGCTGAGATGTGCGTATCGTGTCAGGGTGTCGGATCCATGCGCTATCTCCACCACCCGGCCATATCCACCACGACGTCCGATGAAGCTCACGCGTCCGGGTGCTGTCGCTTTCACCGGCGTACCGCGGGCCGCAGCAAAGTCGACCCCGGTGTGCATGCGCACATTCCCATAGACCGGGTGTGTGCGACGGCCAAAGACGGAACTCAGCCGCGCTCCTTCCACCGGTTGGGCAAAAACACGCAGGACCTCTCCATCGACATAGATCGTTGCTTCACCGCTGCCGTCATCCGGCCAGACGATCTCGTAGACCGTTTCACCAAGGTCCAGTGTGGCAAAGGCAAGTTCGGGCTGACCGATCCTCTCGTTTCCGTCGCGGGCTTCGCGCCAAAGAATACGCATCGTCTCGCCACCGGAAAGTTCGCGTCGAAAATCTACTGTGCCGCCCAGCATCTGCGCCATGTCGACCGCAAAACGAGCAGGGATGCCTGCTTTGTCCAACGCCGCGAAGACAGAGCTTTCGATCACTGCCTCGCCCGCGAACGTCACCATTTCAGGGTCTGGCTCCAACACGCGTGTGACAAGTTCTTGACCAAAGACCGTTTCGATCCGCACCCCATCGTCAACTGCCAGTTCCACGCGGCTCGGATTTCCGTCCACCTTTGAGATCACAGTGATCTCATGGCCCGGGCGCAATCGGCGCAGGTCATATTCTGCACCAAGCGCGAGCGCGATTTCGGCACGCGCAGGCGCAGCGATACCCGCGTTCGCCAGGACCGCATCCAGCGTCTCGCCCGACGCGATCTCACGCGACCAAGTGATCAAAGGCGGTTCAATCTCGGGCAAGGCGGTTTCTGCGAAGACAGATTGCAAGAGCGGCAGAGGTCGCATTGGGCTAGCATTGTCGGCGTGAAATGCAGCGGGCGGTGTCACATCGTAGTCGGCGATCTGAGGCATCGAGAGCGGATCGGGAGTCCAGAGGGTCGCTTCAGCAATCGCAGGAGGCACTGGCTCTTTAGAAAGAACGCCAGAAATGGCGATGGCGGTCAGCGAAAAAGCGCCTGCGACCACAGCGCTCGCCAAAACAATTCTAATCTTCATGTTGCCCCCTCTACGTCTTCTGTCAGTGCACGCCGGATCTTCGGCACTGCGAATTCTCTTGGCTCGTGATAGTCAATCATGGTGACGAGTTCACCCTTGGCATCGAACAGGAATACGCTTGCCGTATGGTTCATTGTATAGTCGCCGCCTTCGGTCGGGACGCGCTCATACGAGGCACGAAATCCTTCTGCAGCGCGGGCAACCTGGTTTGCCGGCCCAGTCCAGCCGCGAATAGCCGGATGAAAATAGCCGACATATTCGGCCATGGCCTCGACCGTGTCCCGCTCCGGATCGACTGTGATGAAGACCACGTTCATCCGCGCGGCGTCGTCCCCGAGATCTTCAAGCCAACCTGAGATATCCGATAACGTCGTGGGGCAGACATCCGGGCAGTAGGTGAACCCGAAAAACACCATGGTCGGGCGTCCGATCAGGGTTTCCGGGCCCACTTCATTGCCTTCGTGATCGGTCAGTCGGAAATCCATCGCCGACAGGGGGAGAGGCCTTTGGCCGGCCGGTTTTGGTGCACCGGGACCATCCACCCGCCACCAACCGACGCCGAGCATCAGAGCGACAGCGCCTACACCGGCTGCACCGTATTGGACCACATGTCGACGCTGCATCAGCTCTCCGGCCCGCGCGCGGCGATCCCCAGAATTGGGACCTCAACAGTCACTTCACCACCGTCCGAGAACGTCAGTGTCAGTGGGAAGGTCTCGCCTTCGATCATCGGGTTTTGCAGCTTCATGAGCATGGCGTGCAGCCCTCCCGGTTCCAATGCTACGCTTTGGCCCGGTTCAATCGTGATTTCGTCAGCAGGCGCCATAGAACTGACGCCGTCGGCGTTGGTTTTCGTCTCATGGATCTGGGGCATCACGGCCAGTGGTGTTGTAAGCCCGGTCAGCGTGACCGTGTCTTCACCGGTGTTGCGCACAGTCATATAGGCCGCACCAGGGCGGTTGACCCCGATTGAAGCACGGGACCACGCGTTTTCGACGACCACATCCTCCGAACCGGCAAATGCCGGAGTCGACATGCCCGAGAGCAGTAAGACAAGGGTCAAACCGTTGATGTAAGATAGTTTTGTCATGAAGAATTCTCCTGTATCTGGCCGAGCATCAACTTTGGCTGGCCGCAACTTCCGCCGCCACCAGTCGCCGCAGTTCTGCCTCACCAAACGGGTCCAATGGCTTGGCGTTGACGAAGAACGTGGGCGTTTGTCGAACGCCAACCGCTTCGACATCAGCGCGGTCCTGATTGAGCACGGCCACGACACCGGGGGCCAGCATCTGTGTCCGAGCAGCTTCGACATCCAGACCACCGCTTGCGGCAATCTCAAGGATCAAACCCGGTGCCGGAGTGCCATGGGACGCCCATCGCGGCTGCTCGCGCAGGACCGCTTCCAGCACGGGTTCGAACACATGCTGCATCCGCGCAGCTTCGAGAACACGGATCGCTTCCACCGAAGCGTCCCCGTGAAAGGCAGTGTATCGAATGACGACACGGACCGCATCACCGTGCTCAGTCATGATATCCTTGACCACGGGATAGAAGGCGCGGCAGGCCTCGCAAGCTGGATCGAAAAACTCGACAATCGTGACAGGTGCCGTTTCGGGGCCGAGGATCGGGGAATAGGGCCGGATCAGCACATCGTTCACTTCAGGCGCGACAGGGACTGCCTCTGCAATGGGTTGGGGGCGGGTGGCATACCAGGCCGCGCCGCCAAAACCTGCGGCACCAACAGCCAGAACGGATAGAACGAGACCGCGTCGATTCATGTTTGTTTTTCCTTCAGTGAAATGGCCGACAGCACCCCGATCATCGTGAAGGCGACAAGCGCCATCAGCGGAATCGGAATGCCGAAGACCACCTGGTTGTCGTCGGTACAAGAGGGGCCGGTCGCCTTGCAGGGCTGGATCGCCTCGGGGATCAGCCCGACATAGAGGCCGATGTGATACAACGCCACCGCCGCCCCCCCAAGCGCCAGCGCAACGCCATAGCGCCCCACGCGAGGATCTTGCCACCACAGCCCGAGCCCAAGAACGACAGCCAGGGGGAACATGAAGGCGCGCTGGAACCAGCAAAGGACGCAAGGCGTTTGACCAAGAACCTCGCCAATAAAGAGCACGGCAAGCGATGAGATAAGCGCAATGATCCAAGCAAGAACAAGGGCCGTTTCTCCGGAAAGTCGGGTCATGGCGATCAGATCCTCTCTCTCAGATCCGCAAGGATCTCTTCGGCGGGTGTGCCGTAGGGCCAGGAATCGGCGAAGCCCGCCTGCGGATCAAAAAGGAACAGGTGCGATGTGTGCCCCATTGTATAGCCATCCGGCGCGCTGGCCTCTTCGATCCGTTCGAAGTAGATCGGAAAGGTTTCAGCGGTCTCAGCGATCTGATCGGATGTTCCGGTCAGACCGATGATGCCTGCATCAAAGCGCGGCACAAAGTCGGCAAGAGCCATTGGCGTATCGCGTTCGGGATCAATCGAGATGAAGATCGGCTGCACTTTTGCGGCATCCTCGCCAAGTCCATCCATGACCGCCGCCACCTCTGCAAGCGTCGTCGGGCAGACATCTGGGCAATTGGCGAACCCGAAGAACACAAGCATCCAGCGACCCGCAAAGTCCTCTTCGGTGCGGATCATGCCCATATGGTCCGTCAGTTCGAACTGCGCAAGGAAAGGTGGTTCGGTCTCGGCTTGGGAAATATCGGCGCGGTAGTCCGCCCACAGTAACAGCCAGATGAAAACGAGCGCCGCGACGCCCGCCAATACCCATAGCACTTTTTGAAGACCTGAAAGCTTCACGCCGCTCCGCCCGAATTTGATTCTATATTTTAAGCGCGTTTACACCCTCTAGCTACTGTAGGTTCAAGCGTGATTCTTGCCCTGCGGCAGCACGTCACGCACCTGTGAAGCTAATGCTCTCTATTCAGCGCTTCAAAACCTGCCGTCACTCAATGTTTCGCTGCTTCGTCTGACCCTGCAGGTGGCCATCAAGGGAAGGCAACGGCAATTTCCGCTAAATCCGACGCCTGCGGAAACCGGGCCTGCAGATACAAAGCTGCTACGCAGATGCACTGCAAGCATGGGTCATTTTTTAAGGTATCAGTCTAAAATAACGCTTGAACCTACAGCGACTACAGGAACTACAAAGGACGCGAATCAATTGTCGGATCCTGCTCACGGCATGCACGCGCAAAGAACTTCATCCCATTCGGTTTTCCGCCCAACCCCAACTCGGTTGCGATTCACAGAAGCGAACACAGGCGGAAAGTGGAGAATGTCGCGATATGATCTCACTAGAATGGACGATGAACATGCTGAACTATCCCGATGCGGAAACCTTGTCCGGCTCGGATGCAGAAGCGCTACTCAGGAGGACGCAAAATGACACCTGAGATCGGACAATTCGCCCTTACCCTCGCGCTTGCCGTCGCGATTGTTCAAAGCATCTTGCCAATTGTCGGAGCAAGCACGGGACGCGTGCTTTGGATGGAAAGTGCAAAGACAACAGCGGTGCTTCAGGTGACGTTAGTTGCAATTGCGTTTGGCGCGCTCATGCGCTCCTTTGTTGTCAGTGATTTCACGGTTCGAAACGTGGTTGAAAATTCCCACTCTCTGAAGCCGATGATCTTCAAGGTTGCCGGCACTTGGGGCAGCCACGAAGGGTCTCTAGTTCTCTGGACCTTTATTCTCGTACTTTTCGGGGCTGGGGTCGCGCTGCTGGGCAGAAACATTCCGGTTGGTCTCAAAGCGCGAACTCTATCCGTTCAAGCCTGGATCAGCGTCGGTTTCCTGAGCTTCATGCTCTTTACATCCAATCCGTTCGAGCGGGTGTTTCCGCCGCCTCTGGATGGCACAGACCTTAATCCTCTGCTGCAGGACATCGGGTTGGCGATGCATCCCCCGCTCTTGTATTTTGGGTATGTCGGCTTCTCGATCGTCTTCTCCTTCGCGGTCGCGGCTCTGATAGAGGGTCGGGTGGATCCCGCATGGGCGCGTTGGGTGCGGCCTTGGACTCTGACGGCCTGGATCAGCCTCACTGCGGGGATCGCACTCGGCTCTTGGTGGGCCTATTACGAACTTGGCTGGGGCGGCTGGTGGTTTTGGGACCCGGTGGAAAACGCATCCTTCATGCCATGGCTGCTGGGTACGGCACTCCTGCACTCCGCTATCGTCACGGAAAAGCGGGACACGTTCAAAAGCTGGACCATTCTTTTGGCCATCCTGACCTTTTCACTGTCACTTCTGGGGACATTTATCGTCCGATCCGGCATTTTGACATCCGTTCACGCGTTCGCGGTCGACCCGGCGCGCGGCGTGTACATTCTCGGCCTTCTTGGCGTAACCATTGTCGGCTCACTGACACTTTACGCATGGCGCGCGCCTCAGCTTGGATCGGGTGGCGTATTTCGGCCGATTAGCCGCGAGGCGGGGCTTTTGCTCAACAACCTTCTGCTCGCGACCGCAACGGCGACCGTCCTTTTTGGAACACTCTATCCGTTGTTTGTGGAAGCGGTGACTGATGAAAAGATCTCTGTAGGACCACCGTATTTCAACGCGACGTTTATCCCTTTCATGCTGCCGCTAGTCATCATCATGGGAATTGGCCCATTCCTGTCTTGGAAACGGGCCGATCTTCCCGGTATCTGGCAGCGGCTGCGTTTGGTTTTTGGTATCGCGATTGGTGTTGCGGGGATCGTTTGGTACCTTCAGACAGACGGGCCCCTGCTTGCAGTGGTCTCAATAGGGATTGCAGCCTGGGTTTTTGTTGCAACGTTGCGCGAATGGGCGTTGCGCATCAAGCTCTTTGATTTACCCCTTTCACAGTCGCTGCGTCGCGCGCGGAACTTGCCGCGCGCTGCGCACGGTATGACGCTCGCGCATCTTGGCGTTGCAATGCTTGTGCTTGGGTTTGTAGGTTCCACAGCCTGGAAGGAAGAACGTGTTCTTTTCGCAGAACCGGGGACGACCGTGGAAATCGCCGGTTTTGAGGTAATATTCGACGGTGTCGAACGGTTGCGTGGTCCAAACTACATCGCACAACAAGGCCAGCTTCGCGTCTTGAAAGATGGACAGGAGATTACGCTTCTTCGTCCAGAGCGCAGAAACTATCCAGTTGCGGGGACGTCCACAACCGAATCTGCAATCCGATCAACGCTCAGAGGTGATCTCTACGTCACCATCAGTGAGCCTGCGACCGAAAAGGCGTCGGGCCAGTGGAATTTGCGCATTCTCTACGAACCACTGGTTAATTGGATATGGATCGGAGCGACGATGCTGGTGCTTGGCGGGTCCCTTTCGCTATCGGACCGCAGATTGCGGGTGGGTGCGCCGTCGCCAAAAAGCCGGTCGTCAGCGCTTCAACCGGCGGAATGATATGATGAAGAAAATCCTTCTCGCGATGCCAGCGCTGGTCGCAGTGGTCTTGGGTGGATTTTTGTTCTGGGGGCTCAACCCAGACCGAGATCCTAACGCAATTCCTTCCGCTTTGGTCTCCGAACCAGTTCCGGATTTTGAGCTTCCACCGGTAGAGAGCACGCAGACCCCCGGACTGTCGGCCGCAGCCCTTCGTAGCATTGGCGAGCCGGTTTTGGTCAATGTATTCGCTTCATGGTGCGTGCCCTGTCGTGCTGAGCATGCGGTGCTAACCAGGCTTGTTGAACAGGACGGTGTTCGGCTGATGGGGATTAACTACATGGACAAACCAGCAGATGCCGCAAACTGGCTGGAGGAGCTTGGCAACCCCTATGAGAGGATCGGATCAGACAGCGAGGGCCGGGTCGGTATCGAATGGGGTATTTCGGGGGTGCCTGAGACGTTTGTGATCGATGCGAACGGTATCGTAGTCTATCGCTACGTTGGTCCCATTGTGACGCCAGAGGCACAGGATGAAATTCGTGCTGCGTTGGCCGCAGCAGGTGGTCAATCATGAAGAGTTGGCTCTATTCACTGGTGCTGATGCTTGCCGCAACAACCGCGGCATGGGCTGTGGAGCCAGATGAGTTGCTGGATGATCCGGTGCTTGAGTCGCGCGCCCGGGAGCTCTCAAAGCAGCTACGCTGCGTTGTCTGCCAGAATCAGGATATCGATAGCTCAAATGCGGGTGTTGCCCGAACGATGCGCACCTTGCTGCGCGAACGTCTGATTGCAGGTGAAACAAATGACGAGATCATTGCGTTTTTCGTAGATCGATATGGTGACTTCGTCCTGTTCAGGCCGCGACTGAAACCCGCCACGTATCTGTTGTGGTTCGGACCAGCGGTTCTTTTTGCCGTTGGGATTGGCGTTGTCTTTGTCACAATCAGGTGCCGAAGCAGGGCCGTTCTTGATGGCACTGCTGATCCACTGAGCCCCGATGAAGAGCGTGAGTTCGAAGCCATTTTTCATGAAAATGAAGGACGGAGAGACCCATGATTTGGTTGGTGTTAGGCGCGATGGCATCCATCACTGTCCTTCTGTTCTTGTCCGGTCTCTATCGAACGGGTGAAGTCCTGAACAGAAAGGATGGAGCGTTGGTTATCCTCAAGGATCAGCTTTCCGAAATTGATACTGATCAAGAGCGGAATCTGATATCCGTTACCGAGGCCGACGCGGCCAGGGTTGAAATCAAACGCCGCATTCTGGCTGCCGGTCGGCTTGCGACACGTGAATCGTCGCGCGCAAGTGGGCGAAGCACCATCTTCGCGTCCGCCATTGCCACGCCATTGGTAGCCTTCGCTCTGTATTCTCAAATCGGCTCGCCACAGATCGAAAGCCAGCCTCTGGCGTCTCGCGCATCTGAAACCCAGGAAGCCGCAAACCTCTCAGAGTTGACCCAGAGACTAAAAACCCGGCTTGAAGCAGACGAGTCTGGTGGACCAAGTGATGGTTGGGTTCTGCTCGGTCAGACCTATATGCGTATGGCTCGTTACGATGATGCCGCCGATGCATTCGAACGCGTCACTGTCCGCGACAATGCAGATATCTCAACCCTATTGCTATATGCCGAGGCCTTGATCGCAGCCGAGAACGGGATCGTGACGCCGCAAGCGGAAAGCGTGATCGAACGCGCATCGGAGATGGACCCCGATGATCCAGGCCCAATTTTCTATAGAGCCCGGATCCTCGAACAGGACGGGGTTCCAGATGAAGCGAGGACGCTTTTGATCGAGCGCCTCAAGAGAGCGGATCGCGCCTATCCGTGGATGGAACTTTTCCTGTCTGTCGCCAACCGATTGGGGGAACAGGTTGGAGAGAGCCCTGTCACCCTAGCTGATTTCTTTCCGGACTCTCGGGACGCGCGTAGCCCCGGTGCGGCCGATATCGAGGCCGCTCAGGACATGTCGGTCGAGGAACGCAGCGCTTTCGTCCGCTCCATGGTTGACCGCTTGGCGGCGCGATTGTTGGATGACCAAGACAATCTTGAAGGATGGCTTCGGCTTGCGGAGGCGTACAGTGTATTGGGTGACTTTGATGCTGCCCAGAACGCCGCCGACAATGCGCGCACCTTGGCCGAAAGCCTTCCGGAAACCGACCCTATGCGTGCCGCCGCCACGGCCCGATTGGATCGGATCAACAAATAAATTGGGGCCGCGTGGTCTCAGATACATAACAGCTTTCCTTTCACCTGAAACTAAACCACTGTAGGTTCTGCCTCCCTTGAGCAATGCAACGGCACTATGTCATCGTTTTCGGACAGCGCTGAGATTGGCAGCCGACAGTGCTTCGAGAACGGCATCCGCAGATAGTAGTTCAGATAAAATGATACCTTCAGGAGCATCTGGACCGTAGACGATGTTGAGCGGAATTGCGTATCTGCCGTGCGCCTCGAGATAGGATTGGATTTTCGCGTCCGGTCGCGTCCAATCCGCGCGCATCGCAATCACGCCTTCCTCGCCAAGTGCTCCCAAAACTGGTTCACGATCCAGGACCAGGGTTTTGTTTGCTTTACAAGTGATGCACCAATCCGCAGTAACGTCCACGAAGACAGTTTTGCCCTGCGACACTTCACGCGCGATCCGGGACCGGTCGAACTCGACCCAGTAAGAAGTGATCGAGGCTGTTACATCATCGGAGCTTTTTGGCAGCAGTGCAGGGGCCGCCAACGTCATGCCCAAAACCGCAGTCATTCCCCACAGCAAACCGTTACGAGGCTGAACCTGATAGGCTCTCGCCGCCAGTACGATGAGCCCAAGACCCAGCAGCACCAGGCCTGTGAGAGTTGGCGACGTCACACCAATCAAGACCCAGCATAGCCATGCAACGGTTCCGGCAAGCAGCAATCCGAGAACGATCTTCACGCTTATCATCCAGGGTCCCGGTTTGGGCAGTCGAGACAGGAAACCAGGCCAAGCGGCAACCAGAATATATGGCAGTGCAAGCCCAATCCCCATCGCTGTGAAAACCGCAAGTATATCGCCTGTCGTGCCAGAAAGGGCGAAGGCAATGGCTGTCCCCAGCAACGGGGCTGAACAAGGCGTTGCAAGTATCGCAGCCAGAGCGCCGGTGGAGAAGTCTTCGGCATACCCCCGCCCAAAGCGGCCAGATAGCCTAACCATCCAGCTGCTGGGCAAAGAAATTTCAAAAACTCCAAACAAATTTGCCGCAAAGAGTCCGACAACGAGAATGAGTGCAATTAGGAAATATGCATTCTGAAACTGCACACCCCATCCAACGGCATATCCGAGCGTCTGCAGCGCTATGACCGCCAAGGCCAGCACCCACATAAAAGCAACAGTTCCCACAGCCGTAGCGAGAAATCCCGCGCGCAATTGTGAAAGGGAGCGATTCTTCATTCGGAGCGCCGACCCGAACTTAATCGATAGAACTGGCAAGACGCATGGCATTGCGTTCAGTATCAACCCTCCCAGGAAGGACAGCAAGAGAATCGGGAAAAACTGACCCCTATCTTGGCTGGTCTCGGATGCGTAAGGTGGCGCAGGTACAACGTCGGTAGTGTTCACATCATCGAATGTAACCGCGACACCCTCGTCTACGACCGTAATTCGAAGGGAGGTTTGTTCCTCGCTTAACGCGAGAATCGGGATACTTGCCCAGAGACCGGTGCGATCACTTGTAAGGCGGATGTCGGGTGCGCCGAATGCAGAGCCTGCACCAAACTCTGGAAAAAGATCGGGATTGTTCCAGCCAGAAGGCCGCGTCATTTGAACAACCAATGCCTGATCCTGCTTCAGCGATGCGCCCGAGACCGCTATTGCACTTTCTGGCCCTGCAACAGGTACGCGAGCGGCCCATGTCGCGATATCGGTCGCGGCTTTCGCATCGACGCCCGTTCCCAATGGCACAGGGAGTGTCAATTCAAACCTTTCCGGAATGCACACATTGGAGCAGATCAGCAGATCGACGAGTCCCTTCAGCTCGGCCGCTCTATCAGAGTTCGCAAGCCGCAACTGCAATGGAAATATTACTTGTTTGGCATAGCCGAAATTTTCAATTCCGAAGGCGCGGAAACGCGTGGGTGCGGGCCAAAGCATGTCGACGGATTCAAGGTTTGTGGACCCCTCCCAATCGATCTCTGGCGGCAGGCCAACCTCGCCTGGCGACCGCCAGTACGCTTTCCATCCTTCCTCCAGTTCAATCTTCAAACCCGCCGAAAGGAACTGCGATCCTGGGGCGATTCCTGCTTCCGCGACGATCAAACGTGCCGTCAGAACTTCGGAACGATACGCATTGGATTCCAAGGCGCGAACAGGGCTTGCCACAAAAACAAGAAAGAGTGCGAGACTGATAAGCAATCCCTGATACCCTGCCAAGGTTGTACGCATATTCTGACCTCTTTTTCTTCGCGCTCAGTCTCGGGAAGTTACAGCAACGTGCTAGTCCCGAACGCCTTTGTGACGGCGTCGACCCCTCAAACAGTGGGCAGAGCCAAGACTCCGACCAACTAGGCGACAGCGATGCTCGTCTGGGCTTCCTACAAAACAGTCGTTTTTCCGCGTCGAACGCAAGCTGGACCCGCTCTCCATGGTGTCGCGCTCTCAGGCTAGCGCCGTTTCAAGGTTAGTCCTTTTTTGTCTGTTCACGATACTTACGATAGTGCGCCCGTCGAGACCCGATGCTGGGCGACAAAATAGTCGCACCACAACAACGACCAGATGAAAACGAGCGCCGCCACACCCGCCAAAACCCGTAGTACTTTCTGAAGACCTGATAGCCGCACGCCGCTCCGCCCGAATTTGATTCTATATTTTAGGCGCGTTTACACCCTCTAGCTACTGTAGGTTCAAGACCTATTCTGGATGAAAGAGCGATGTTCACTGACCTGTGAGATGCCGAGCGGAACTTGTGCAAAAAAACGCTTAAAGCTACACGGGCTGTAGATAGTTTGGAGAGGTGATATGCTCACAATCGGCACTTTGGCAAAAAGGACCGGGACGAAGGTGCAGACGATCCGCTATTACGAGCAGATCGGACTCCTGCCCGAGCCCGGGCGATCGGCTGGCGGTCAGCGGCGCTATGGAGATAGTGAGCTTGACCGCTTGTCTTTCGTCCGGCATGCGCGGCAACTCGGGTTCTCGCTGGACGCAATCCGTGAGCTTCTTGATCTGAGCGATCATCCAGACAAGTCGTGCGCGGAGGCCGATGCCATCGCTCGCCGACAACTCAAGCAGGTTGAGCAACGTATGGCCCGACTTGAAGCCCTTCGGACAGAATTGCAGAGGATGGTGCACGAATGCAGCGGCGGGCACACGGCCGATTGCCGTGTGCTGGAGGTGTTGCGCGACCATTCCGAGTGCCTGACGGACCACGACGAGATCGGCGCCTGAGATGACCGCAGTGCTCGTCTATCCGCTCGCGGCCTTGGCTGAGATCGCCGGATGCTTTGCCATCTGGGCATGGTGGCGTCTTGGCGCGTCCCCACTTTGGCTTGTCCCCGGTGTGGCGGCGCTGGTGGCGTTCGGCTGGCTTCTGGCTCAGGTCGACACTGTGGCTGCGGGACGCGCCTTTGCCGCCTATGGTGGGATCTATATTGCCGCGTCCATTCTCTGGATGTGGCTCGCCGAAGGGCACCGGCCGGACAGGTGGGATCTGCTCGGCACCACTGTATGCTTGTTGGGTGCTGCCATCATCCTCGCGGCACCCCGCGGAGCGTAATAAAACGGCATTGCTCCTACAGTAGCTTTAGCTTTTACAACGGTGCGCGTTTCACAGGCTAAAGCAAGGCAGGAATTGAATGTTCGAAATTTCAGGTGTTGGAATCGTCGCGGCTTTTCTGGGTGGCACCATATCCTTTCTGTCGCCTTGTGTCCTGCCTCTTGCTCCTGGCTACGTGTCTTACATCGCGGGACAGCCCGCCGTGAAATCCGGGGCGGCGCGTAGCATTGCCGAACGGGTGCGCAGCGTTGTCCTGAGTTTGTGGTTCGTGCTCGGGTTTTCGACAGTCTTCGTGGCGCTTGGGGCCGGGGCAAGTCTTTTGGGCGGGATGCTCTTGCGCTGGAAATACGAACTCGGGCTTGCGGGTGGCTTTTTGATCGTCTTGTTTGGACTTGTCATGATGGGCGCGATCAAGATCCCCGCCATGATGCGTGACACGAGGCCCGACGTGAAAGTTGACGGCGGCAGCGCCGTTGGAGCCTACCTTTTGGGTCTTGCCTTTGCCTTTGGCTGGACGCCCTGCATAGGCCCTGTGCTTGGGTCGATCCTGGCGGTGAGCGCGACATCTGGAGCGGACGGGATGGCCTTGCTGGCAATCTACTCCGCAGGACTTGGAATGCCGTTTCTGATCATCGCGCTCTTCACCAACGAGATTGCAGGCAGGCTAAAGCGGATCGGTCCGGCTGGTCGATGGCTCTATCGTATATCGGGCGGTCTGATGGTGCTGATGGGTATCGGCGTGATGACAGGTCAAATCAGCCGCCTTGCCTTCTGGCTGCTCGAAACCTTCCCTGCCCTTGGCACTATCGGATAGAGCTATGATCGGAAGTGACATTTGAGAAAAGGCTTGTCTCTCTAGTCACTGTAGAGATTAAGACTCCTCGTGAATGATTCGAGGAGAGACCCTGTGGCACCCACCGATTCCTATTTAACCGCGACAAGACTGCTGGATTTTGACTCGCCCTCAATCTCGAACCTGATACGAGATCGTGGCTGGCATGACCTTGCCCGTGTCGACCGGATTGGCGCGGTTTATGACTTTGTGCGAAACGAGATTGCGTTCGGCTACAACCGCGTCGACGACATTCCCGCCTCTGCGGTGCTGACCGACGGCTACGGGCAGTGCAACACGAAAGGGACGCTTCTCATGGCACTGCTGCGCAGCGTAGGCATCCGCTGCCGACTGCACGGCTTCACCATCCACAAGGCCCTGCAGCGTGGCGTTGTGCCCGAATTGGTCTACCCCCTCGCACCGTCCGAAATTCTGCACTCGTGGGTCGAAGTCGAAACAGAAGAGGGCTGGATCAATCTCGAAGGCTTCATTCTGGACGCCCCCTTCCTGCAGTCGCTTCAGAAGGAATTCAGCGAAACAGAAAGCCTTTGCGGCTACGGGGCCGGAACGGATTGCCTGAGTGCGCCACCAGTCAGTTGGAGCGGCGGCAGCACTTATATTCAGAAAACCGGTATCGTTCGTGATTTTGGAACCTTTGATACGCCCGACGACTTTTACGTGAAATATAGTCAGAACTTCGGATTTGCGCGTGATTTTCTCTATCGCCACGTCATCCGTCACTGGATGAATGCCCGGGTTGGCCGCATCCGTCGTGGAATGTTGCCAAAGGTCCCTGGTCTCAGTCGACCGAACCACAGCCATGAGGAGAACAACCGTGCCGCATGATCATGGCCATACCCACATTGATCCTGAATCAGGTGATCGTAGGGTCTCCATCGCAATCTGGGCCAACGGGCTTCTGACCGTCGCGCAGATCGTTGGCGGCATCCTTTCCGGAAGCCTGGCGCTGATCGCAGATGCCCTACACAATTTTTCGGACATGGCGTCACTGGTGATCGCGTTCGTTGCGCGCAAAATCGCCAGACGACCCGCCGATGAACGCATGACCTTCGGTTATGGACGGATTGAAATTGTCGCGGCACTCATCAACTACACGACCCTGATTCTGATTGGTTTCTACCTGATCTATGAGGGTGGCATGCGGATGATCGACCCGCCCGAGGTCGCTGGTTGGACGGTGGTGATCCTGGGCGGTGTGGCACTGGTCGTCGACACGTTGACTGCGCTACTTACCTATTCGATGCAGAAAGGCAGTGTGAACATCCGAGCGCTTTTTCTGCACAACCTGTCGGACGCTTTGGCCTCTGTGGCAGTCATCATTGGAGGGTCCCTGATCATCCTCTACGACATGCGATGGGTCGATCCAGCAATCACCATCGGCATCGCCCTTTACATCCTCTATCTGGCTTTCACTGAGATTGGCGGTCCGATCAGAACCCTGATGCTCGGCAGCCCCCCCGACATCGACAATGCAGCCGTCGTTGAGGCGATGCGGAGCGTCGATGGTGTCGCGGACGTTCACCACGTGCATCTGTGGCAGATGGAGGAGGACAAGGCGGCGCTGGACTGCCACGTGGTGCTGACAGCGGGCGGCTGGGGTAAAATCGAAAAGATCAAGGCAGCGATCAAGGACCGGCTGAAAGATGACTTCAACATCGCCCATTCCAGCCTGGAGTTCGAACACGAAGACCGCGCACACGAAAACGCCGACCTCTACGGTCACGGCAAGCCTGAAGAGGAGGAGAACCGTTTTCACTGAGCTTGTGAGAGGTCATGAAGGTGTGATCGACGTCGATTGCGAGTGCAAGCTAAGCGACAGCGACCTGAAACGGGTGCACGGCCTGCTTCAAGCCAGCCTGGCCTGGTCCTCGAACTCACGAGGTTCGAAGCCTTCAAGGTTCCGTCTGCTTCTGAGCCGTTGCAGAACTGCTGAGAGCCCGAATGCGTCCTATTCGCCAAACAGATTTAGGTAGAACCGATTTAAGGGCAATTCGAGACTCATTTGACGATCGAGATGGCTCGGACGCTTTGACATGCCGTGGGATTGGCGCAGCGCGGAACGTGGCGGATGACGACGGGCGGCTCGGTCACCTCGCGATCTTGCTGACCGCCGCAACCGCAACACGCATCATCATTGTTGCAATAGTATATTTTCGTAGGTATGCTGGGTGAAGATTGTCAAGGGTCCTTGCCATGCGTTTCGAATTCAAAAACCTCCCTCTGGCGGCCTTTTTAGCTCTCGCCTTGACCGGCCCAACAGTTCCGACACAAGCACGCGCCCAAACCTATCAGATCGATTGTGCCATCCTGCTGTGTTTGTCCGGTGGATGGCCAGCTTCCGTGCCCTGCGCCCGCGCACGGGCCGAGTTCATCCGGCGCATAACTCCATGGCCGGTGGAGCCGCCGCTTCAGATTTGGCGCTGCCCGATGGGTGCGTCTTACGATGGACCTGCTAGATCGCGGCCCGCGGACCGGATCTTCGATGCCCTATATGGTGATTCAGGAACCCCTCCAAACTCTTCAACCCCGCTCTTCGATCAGGCAGCCAGGGCAGGCGGGATGCTTGGGCGCAAAGGCTCCAACGCGGCTTGGGACAACCTCGTAAGGGCTGATTACGCCCTCCAGCTCGTAAAAGACCGCGCCGACATCGATATCAGCGGGCCGGAATTCAACTTCGTGCGTTCCATCCGCGTCTTTGACGTTCGTTATGCCCGCCAGCACGAATCCGGGCGAGATGGCGACTGCAACCGCAGCGCCGCCGTTGTCCTCGGCACCTACGGGATCCAGGGCGATTTTTCTTGGAGGGTGTCGTCACCCGCAGCGCTTCCTGATGCGCATGCCGGTCTCGAGCGATGGGGCGAGCACTGCCCGAGCATTTATCACAGATCCGTCTTCGTTGAGTGGCGTGACTATAGCGGGAATTACGGTTTTGAGCAGGTCAATTACTGACTATTGAGCCGCAGCGAAGTCGCGCAGGGCCTTGTACGAAATCAAACCTGCAACGCAGGCACACTCACACAATCGAGGGCCATAAAGGCCATATTCTACCATGTCAGTCGTTGCGACAGGGCAGCTGCATGAGAGACGCGAAGTCAATTTCGGCTTTATCCGCATCGCAGAGCTCCGGGTAAATCTTTGAGACACGCTGCGGGCCATGGATGTCCCACCGGATTGCCAAAGCACCAGTGTTCCAGCGGTAAACCCAACCAACAATGCTGTCCTCATCGGCTGCAATCAAATTGGCAATCGCGACGGCTTCGAGCTCATCTTCGTTCACTGTTCACTAACTTCCTGCAATTTAATTGTGCGGATCGCAGCTTCAGCTTCCAAAGCATCTGCTGCATCCACATGCCAGTTTTCGTTAATATCGGCTAACTGTCCTTCCTCACGGTTCCGATATTCACACTGGCAGAAATCATCTCCCGTGTTCTCTATTAGTGAAATTGCTTAAATCCTGTGGTCGGGCTCCGTGGCGGCTTCGACGATCGCCAAAACCTCGAAGGGGTCAAAGCCGATGGCGCGCGCAAGGACGACCAGCTCGACGACGTCGACCCGGCGCTGGCCGCTTTCAATGCGCGCCACAAGGGATTGATGGCATTTGAGCTTGACCGCCAAGTCCTCCTGACCGAGGCCCGCCTTGATGCGGGCGTCGACCAACGCCTGGCAAAGTGCCACCTGCCCCATGCTTCTGATTGTTTTTGCCACGCGTCACATACCTTTTGTGACGTCGCTAGCGGATGAAATCTGTTATCTAAAAAATAGATTACTGAGGGTGTTATCGGCGTCTGGTTTCCATGGGCTGCAAGTCTGATGCTCCCGAGGTTGCCCATCAATCCCCTACCAATTGCAGAAATCGGCCATAGTCCTCGCTGACTTCGCGCGCTTCTTCGAAAGCGCGGGCGCGTTCGCTGTCGAGGCAACGGAAGTAGCTCTGAATGTCGCTGATGTAATCTTCGAAGTCCTGCCGGATGATGTCTTTGTAATCGAGCATTGACTGAGAATCACTGGGCACAAATGGACGGGTGGGTGCCAGACAGGAGTCTGCGAAACCCGCGCCAGGGACAACCAGGAGTATAGGCATCGCCCGTAAGAGGTGTAGGTTTTTCAACCTGAGGTTTCTCAAACTTCCTATCTCCTTGATCGCTGACACTGGCCGTGACTAGTGTTTGCGTGACCAAACTACAGCTAAAGCACGATATTACATCTTGCGGTTGTTAGTATACTATCGTAACTCTGGGCTTCAAGTAAGAATGCCTGGGGTCGCGCCATTGGAGAAAGCGTGAGCCGGGCCATGAACTGGGACATCGAAGCACCAAATGTGGTTACGGAAGCCAGGTTCCGCGAGTTCGTGGAAAGCGGCTATAGCGCAGAAATCCTGTGCCAGGAGTCAGCACATAAGAAAGGCCCCAGCTATTACGGGGTCTGGATCATGCGTGTTGTCTCTGATGATGGCGTGGAAAAGCTCCTCGTCACCGCCCGCACGCGGACGACCTACAACGATATCAAGATCCGCGAGTTCAAGACGATCTCGGGCGTGGTGTCTTTCTTCATTGGCCTTGGCTTTGCGCATGTCGACCTGCCGATTGAGGCGGGTACAAGCCGCTCGCATAAACTCGCCCCGTCAGACAAAGCCCCATCAGACAAGGGCGCTGACAACTAACCTCGTCTGTCTCTGGCTGGTCGCAGCACCTGCCTCAGCGCAAATGGTCCTGCTCATGGAGGGCGACGGCTCCCTGATCCCGTCCCGCTCCCAAAGCAGCTTTGCTCGAAACTACAATGACGGCATTGGTCAGGGTTCGGCGTCCGATGGGATCGCGATCTTCGGCGAGGTAGAGGCCGAGCAAGAGGGCGTCCAAGTCGCGGTCCTTGCCCGCCCGACTCCCCTGCCCCGCGCCGATGTTCTCTCCGGGATTCAGACCACGGCCTTGCGCTATGCCGGCCATCCTGGCCTACGTCGCGCGGGGCTTTCCGTGACGGACTGGCTGGCTCTCTATCGGGCCAATATCGAGGTTGAGAGCGCCTACCGGCAGGATGCGATTTCAAGTGCAGGTGCCATTGGCCTTGGTCAATTGATGCCAGCGACGGCGCGTGATCTGGGCGTCGACCCGCGTGATCTGCTGCAGAACCTCGACGGCTCCGCCCGCTACCTCGCGATAATGCTGGAGACGTTCGGCGATGCGCATCTGGCGCTGGCGGCCTACAACGCGGGGCCGGACGCCGTGCGCCAACACGGTGGCATTCCCCCTTACCCAGAAACCCAGAACCACGTGGCCCGCGTCATGGCCGTCGTGGCCCGATTGGAAGGATCAAATTCATGAAACAGATTTCAAACCTCTTTGTCGCCTCGCTGGCGCTATTCCTGCTGATTGCCGAACCCGCCCTCGCCCAGAGCATTGATCTCTCCCCGATCCAGAGCCTGTTACAGGGCATCGTCGATGCGCTGACCGGCCCACTTGGCGTTGTCATCGCCACACTCGCCGTTCTCGGCGTCTTCTTGAGCTGGTTCTTCAACATCATCGATCTGCGCCAGGCGCTCTGGGTCCTCGTGGGCATCGCTGGTGTTGCCGCCGCCCCCACCATCGTTGCCGCGGTCTTTGCCGGTGGCTGAGCGCGCGCCTCTCTTTCTTGGGCTCGTGCGCCCGCCCAAGCTTCTTGGCCTGCCCATCATGTATGCGATGGTCTGGCTCTTCGGTTCGGTGCTCTTGTTCGTCTGGGTCCAGCACATCGCGGTGCTGGGTTTCGCGGCCCTGCTCTATCCGGTGCTGTGGAAGGCCGCAGATTGGGACCCGCGTTTCATCGACGTGATGATGACGGCCCTGCAGGAGACACCGCCCACGCGCAACAGGTCCATCCATGGCGGGGACAGCTATGCCCCGTGATGACGCCCCTGATGCTGCGCTCGATCCCCGCACGATGACGCCAGAATGGTATGCGCGCGAGACCCGCCTCGCGCATATGCTGCCCTATGTGAGCCTCGTCGACGACCAGACCGTGCGCACCCGGGTCAACGAGCTCTTCCGCTGCATCCGGCTCGAGGGGATCAACAGCTACACGACGGACGATGCCTATCTCGACAAGGTGACCGCCCTCTTTGCCCGCATCGTCGCGCAGCTCGGGCCGGAATTCAGCTATTACGTCCACAAGGTCTCCAAGGCCATCAAACCTGATCTCGACCCCATCCGTGAGGACAGCTTCGCGGGCGAGGTGGACCGGCGCTGGCGCGCGAAACTCGAGACCAGCGGGCTCCGCGACAAAACACTGACGCTCACCGTCATTCACCGCCAGCCTCCGAAAAGCCTCCTGCCGTTTCTCAGCCGCAGCGCGCCGGACCGACTGAAGGAGGAGACCCGCAAACGCCTGCAGCGCTTGGGCGAGGCCGTGAACGTCTTCCTTTCGGGGCTTACCGAGCTCAAGCCGCGCCTGCTGTCGGCTGCATCGGGGGAATTGGTGGGGTTTCTGGGCGCGCTGAACACGGGCACCGAGCTGCCGCTCTACCCTGCAAACACCTACGGCTTTTTGTCCGTCAATGTCGCCAATACCCGCGTGACGTTTCATGGCGATCATTTCGAGCTCTCTGAAGGCGTCGTGGGGCATCGCTACGGCAAAAGCTTCACCATCGGGGAATACTCCGAAGGCACCTCCTGCACCATGTTCGACATGCTGAACCTGCCGGTCGACATGATCGTGACGCACTCCTTCACGCCGATCAATTCGAACCTCATGGCCGGCCGCATCAAGCGGCAAAAGCGGCAGATGCAGGCGAGCCAGGACGCGGCCCTCTCACTCCTCGAAGCCCTCGACATCGCCGCCGATGATCTCGAGGCCAAGCGCCAGAGCTTTGGCGAGCACCACATGGTCGTGACGCTTTTCTGCGACACGCTTGACGAGCTGCAGATGCTGAGCGCCGAGATCGTGAATGCTGCCGCGACCGAGGGCGTGAAGGTGATTGCCGAGCGGGTCGCGGCCAAGGCCCATTACCTCAGCCAGCACCCCGGCAACCAGCCAAAACGCGTCCGCGCCAGCGCCGTCACCAACCGCAACTTCGCGGATTTTGCGGCCTTTCACCGGACACAGCTCGGCAAACCTTCTGAGAAAACACCCTGGGGGAAGGTCATCACCTATCTGCCCACGCCGGAGCAGAGCGCCTACCGGTTTTCCTATCACGAGCAGGGCGCGCCCGACAAAGAACCCACCAGCGGGCACACCCTGATCATGGGGCGGCCCGGGTCGGGCAAATCGGTGCTGTCCGCCTTCCTGATGACCCAAGCCCGTCGCGCAGGGGCGCGGATCTTCGTCTTCGATTACCGTCTTGGTATGGAGATGGCGGTCCGCGCGAATGGCGGGCGCTACGCGTCCCTGAACGCCGGTCAGCCCACGGGTCTCAATCCGCTCTGGACCGAGACCGATGCGCGCGGCACCGCCTGGCTCTCGGATTGGCTCACAACCCTGCTCTACCGCGCCGACAAACCCCTGACCCCGGCGCAGACCAACCGCATACAGGAGGTCGTGCGCCAGAACGCGCAGGCCACAAACCCGGCCCTGCGGAACTGGCGGGATTTCGCATCGCTTTTTGTGTCCACCGATGATGGCGGCGATCTGCACCAGCGCCTGCTCGAGTGGACCGAAGACGGCCGCTACGGCTGGATCTTCGGGCAGAGCCTCGAGGACACGTTTTCGCTCAAGGGCGATGTCGTGGGCTTCGATCTGACCGGCATTCTCGACAGCGAGGCCGACAAGGAGCGGATGGCGGTTCTCTCCTATCTTTTCCGCCGGGTCGAACGGGAGATCGAGGATCGCCGCCCCACCATCATCGTGATCGACGAGGCCTGGAAGGCCCTCGACAACGCGTATTTCGCCGAGCGGCTATCGAACTGGCTGGTGACCGCGCGCAAGCAGAACACCGTCGCGGTGATGATGACGCAATATGCCAGCCAGCTTGAGCGCACCCGGACCGGCAAGACCATCGTCGAAGCCGTTCCGACGCAGATCCTGCTGCCCAATATCCGCGCGCAACCTGCGGACTACGCCATGCTGAACCTTACGGAGAAGGAGCTCGACGTCCTTCTCAACACGGGCAGCAACAGCCGCCTCGCACTGATCCGCGACGATCAGGGCTCAATCGTGGTCGATGCCGATTTGAGCGCCCTTGGGCCCAATCTCACCATCCTCGGCGGCATGGAGAAAGGCGAGGCGCTCGTCGGCGCCGATTACCGCGACCGCCCAGATTTTTGGAGGCTTTCATGATCCGTATTCTTATCGCTTTGGCTGCGCTCGGCGCGCTGGCCTCCTGCACCCAGTATCGGGAGCCGCAGGCCAATTGCTTCACGTTCCTTGCGTCCACAGCACCCATCGCGCCTGATTGTGACTTCACGCCCCTTGGCACCCCGGAGGGGGACATTGAAGTCTAGCCTGCCTCATATCCTCGCGCTTTGCCTGCTGCCAGGTCTCGCCTTGTCTCAGGGCGTGCCGACCAATGACAGTGGGCTGACCGCGCGTGACATCGTCGAGACCGGCGATCGCGAGGCTGACTTGGCCGTTCAGGCGGACAAGCTTGCCGTGCGCGAACTCATCGCCGAGATCGAACGGGAGCAGCTGGAAACCCTGCAACGCATCCTCGATGCCCAGACCAGCTTCGGCGGTCAGGGCCTGCCTGCCATGGTCTCGGGGCTGGAAAGCGGCAGCGGGGATCCAGCCCGCTCTGTCGAGGCGGTCTATGGCACGGGTGACATTGATCCCAATCCCGGCGGTGCGCAGAAGTTCGGGGATGCGGCGGAAAACATCGAGCAGCTTATTATCCGCGTGGCTCAGGAGACCAGCGGCTTTGCGGGTGTTGGACGCGCGGGCCTCTCCCCGGTCCAATGGCGCGCACTCCTTCAGGCGCTCATCTGGCAAGAAAGCCGGTTCACGATTGGCGCCCGCTCACCCGTCGGCGCCTATGGCCTCACCCAGATCATGCCGGGCACCGCCAGCGATCTCGGCATCAACCCGGAATACTATGACAGCCCCTATCTGCAGGTGCATGGCGGCGCGCGCTACCTCGCGACCCAGCTCAACACATTCGATGGCAACATCATCAACGCCCTCGCGGCCTATAACGCCGGATCCGGCCGGGTGTTCGAGTATGGCGGCGTTCCGCCCTTTCGCGAGACCCAGCACTACGTCCAGGTGATCCCCGAACGCTATAACCTCTATTTGACCCGTATCGGCGGGATCGAAGCGCTTGGCACGATCGACCCCGCGCTTCTGGCCAATGCCAACCTCTCAATCACGGGTCATGGGGCGGCCTTCTATGGCAACAACTCGCCCGCCGCGATCAGGCAAGCCGCCCTGCGTATTGCGGATATCGTCGAACGGATTTCCGAAACCGAGGACGTGCAGGAGAGCGTCGCGCTCAACACCTATGCCCGCGCCGAACTGGTGCGTCTCGTGGCCGCCCGCATCCGGCTTCAGGCCGCCCGCACCCGCGTGCTCTCCGCCGAAGAGCTGGCCCAGGCCAGCGCCCGCATGGCCGAAGGCGCGTTCATGGATTTTACGATCAGGGAGATTGAATAATGGGACATCTGCTCTTGAGGACAGCTTTGGCCACGACACTTGGCGTTGGCTTGCAGTTCAGCGCCCT
The DNA here is from genome assembly GCF_000961715.1 of Roseovarius sp. BRH_c41. Taxonomy (NCBI): domain Bacteria; kingdom Pseudomonadati; phylum Pseudomonadota; class Alphaproteobacteria; order Rhodobacterales; family Roseobacteraceae; genus Roseovarius; species Roseovarius sp. BRH_c41. The sequence continues at coordinate 78,965 of NZ_LADY01000050.1, forward strand.
ACCCCCTGCCGCAGCACAAGGTGTACCGGTCGTCGACACCCAGAACATCGCGCAAAACATCCAGCAACTGCGGCAGATGATCGAAGACGAGATCCTGCAAAACGAGCAGCTGACGCAGCTCCGCGAACAGCTCGGCCTTCTCACGGACCAACTCGCGGAGCTGCAAAGAACCTACGAGGCCCTCACCCGCCTCGCCGAGCTTCCAGAAATCATCCGGACGGAAATGGAAGACGAGTTGAACGGTCTGCTCGACCAAGAGTTCGGGGACATCCTCGCCACGATTGAGGCGATCAAGACGGGGGATTTCTCGGGCCTCTCGGGCTCCGGCGCAGGCGAGATCGAAACCCAGATGGACCGGGTGCTGGCCGATCTCGGCTTCGATGAAGACACGCTCTCGGAAATGGCCACCAGCGGCAATCCGGGCGCGAACCGCGTGGCGACGCAGGCCACCACCGGCGCCCTGGTCTCGGCCGCGGCCCAGAACAGCTATGAGGATGCCGGCCAATCGCTGGAACGGGTCGACCGCCTGGTCGGGCTGATCGATGACATGGACGAACTCAAGGAAAGCATCGATCTCAACACGCGTGTCACGGCGGAACTGGCGATCGCGCTTGTCGCGATGTGGCAGCTCGAAGCGGTGCAGACCGTGGGCGACGGCACCGGCGGTGTGATCGATGCCGCCACCATCGCAGAGGAGCAGCGCTTCATGGACTTCACGCTGCCGGATCTGCGCGCAGACTGACTTGGGGTGTAACGCGTGGCGACTGAACAAGAAATCATCGAGGAAGAACTGGTCTACGGTGCCCTGCGCCGCGAACGGCTCTGGCAACGCCTTGGCCTGATGGGCCTTGTCTTCGGTATCATCGGCTGTCTGAGTGCCGCGGCTGTCTCGATCCTCGATGTCGACCCGCCCCCCGTCGTTGTCCCCTATGATCCCGCCACCGGCTTTGCACTCCCCGAAGCCTCGGTGGGCGCCTCCTCGGTGACCGCCAACCAGGCGATCATCGAGGCGGAGGTGTTCCGCTATGTGACCGACCGGGAGGTCTATAACCAGCTCGACAACGATCTGCGCATCCGCAGCGTCCTGCGCCGCTCGGACGGAGCTGCCGAGAGCGGGCTGCGCCAGATCTGGAACAGCGCCAACGAGAATTACCCGCCGACGATCTATGGCCCCAATGCTCGGCTCGACGTGGAAATCCTCAGCATCAACCGGATCGGAACCAACCGCGCGACGGTCCGCCTGCGCAAGCGCCTGACGTCCATTAACGGCACCCAGACCGGCCTCTTCACCGCCACGCTTCTCTTCGAGTTCCGCCCGGAGACCCGCCGCTCCATCGATGAGGTCTGGACCAACCCCTTCGGCTTCACGGTCCTCGAATATTCCGTCCGCTCCGACAGATTGGAGAATTGAATTTGTACCCAGTTCGACTTTTCATATTGCTGATTGCCCTGTTGCCCGGCCTTGCTTTCGCCGAAGCCATCCCGCGTGGCGGGCCCAATGACAATCGGGTGCGGCTGGCAACATATCAAGAAGGTCAGGTCTACCGCCTCAGCGTCTCGCTTACCCATGTCACCACCATCGAGTTCGGGGAAGGCGAGAGCATCCGCTCGATCATCGCGGGCGACACGGAAGGCTTCGAGATCGATGGCGTGCCCGGAGGCCAGGCATTTGCAATCAAGCCCGTTGCGCGCGGTGTCCATACCAATGTGACCGTCTACACGAACAGGCGCAGCTACTATTTCAACGTCCAGGAGGTCCGCAGCCCGACCTTCTACGTCGTGCAGTTCCGCTATCCGGACGACGCTGCGCGCCCGACCCGGGCCATCGCGGCCCAAGCGCCGAACTACAATTACGGCGCCAGCGCGCGGACCGAGTTCACGCCAACGCGCATCTGGGATGACGGGACGTTCACGTATTTCGCGTTTCCAAGAAACGCGCCTGTGCCCGCGATCTTCCGCTACGCGGGCGGCCGCGAGCGCACGGTCAACACGCAAACTCCTGAAGACGGCGTGATCCGCGTCAGCGGCGTGAACCGCCAATGGGTCCTGCGACTTGGCGAAGAGGTGGTCTGCATCGAGGCGATCCCGCCCGCGGAGGCCACCTCATGAGCGATACCGAGAACACCGAGCTGGAAAAGCGCCTCGCCGCCCTTGAGAAAGGCAGTGCCCGCGCCCCCATAGCGGCGCAGCGCCGGTCGCCCCTTCTCGCGCTAATCGTGATCCTCGTCATCGGCGCGGGTGGTGCCCTGCTTTATCTCCTCTCACAGCCCGACGAAGAGGAAGCCTTGCCGACGGCCACCCCGGACGTCTTCCAAAACGAGGGGGACGGCTTTGGCGCCATCGAGACCTTGCCCCCGCCCGAGCCCGAGGTTGTGTTCGTCGGACCAGACCCCGTCGAGCCCAACGCGGAGCTTCTGGCGCAGATCACCGCCCTGCAGGCCCAGATCGAGGAATTGCGCAACGCCCCTGAACCAGTTGTCGAGGAAGACACCGCCGCCGCAGAGGCAATTGACGCGCTGACTGCTCAGATCGCGGCGCTACAAGCCGCCTCGGAAGCCGCACAGCAACGATTTCAGGACGAACTGACGGCGCGGGATCGCAGCCTTGAGCAACTCCGCATGGATCTGGAACTGGCCCAACTCGAGGCCAGCCGGCCCCAACCCGCCCCAGCGGGCCCCACGGAAGATGAGCTGCGCGCACGCGAGCAAGAGCGACTGCGCCGCGAGGAAGAAGCCCGGCGCATGGCCGAGCTGGAGCGCCGCGCCACGGAGGAACGCGCCTTCCAGGAGCGGCGCATCGCCTCGCCCACGATCGCATTTGGCGGCCCATCCGGCGCCGCCGAGACGGAACTTGCGCAGCGCAGCTTCGGCGAGGTGACGGATTTCGTGCTGAACGGTGCGTTGCCCTCCACCGTGACGCAGGCCGAGGTGATCGCCAATCCCTCCAACACCATCGTGCAGGGCACCATGATCCAGGCCGTCATGGAAACCGCCCTCGACAGCTCACTGCCTGGCCAGACCCGTGCCGTTGTCTCCGAAGATGTCTACAGCGTCGATGGCGCGCGCCTTTTGATCCCCCGTGGCTCTCGCCTTATCGGACGCTATCGCTCCGGCGTCGATATCGCGCAGCGCCGCGTCACCATCGCCTGGGACCGGATCATCCTGCCTGACAATCAGACCGTCCAGATCAGCTCCTTCGGGGGCGATGAATTGGGCCGCTCCGGTGTCACCGGCTTTGTGGACACACGCTTTGCCGAGCGTTTCGGGTCGGCAGCCCTGATCTCGCTGATTTCGGCCGCACCAAGTGCCGCCGCCTCCGAGGTCCAGGATGAGACTGCCGCCGACGTTCTCGAAGACGTAGGCGATGATCTGGCAGATGCCACGGACAGCGTCATCGGCGATTACCTCTCTATCGGCCCCGTCATCTATGTCGACCAGGGCGCCCGCGTCACGGTCATGGTCGACCGCGATCTGGAGATATTCTGAGCCCATGTCGCTGAGCTATCTTGAAACCTCGCTCGACCGGATCGACGCCGCCGCCCGCGACGATGTCATCGAGATTTGCATCAATCCAGACGGGACCTGCTGGGGCGAATTCCAGGGCGATCACTTCATGCGCCCGCTGGACCAGAGGCTGACGGGCGTTCAGGTCAGAGACCTCGGCAACCAGATCGCCTCCTCGGCCAATACCACGATGAGCAAGGACCGCCCCATCGTCTCGGTATCGATCACCTACAAGGGTCGCCCGATCCGCGCACAGGTCATCACCCCGCCCGCCGTGCTCTCGGCCATGTCGATCAGCCTGCGGTTCTTCTCGAGCCTGCCGCTCGAGGGTATCGCGCTCGACTTTCTCTATGGCAAAGAACGCAAGCTCGAAGACCTGCGCGTCGAAAAAAAGCGCGCCTTGCGCGCCGTGGTGGCCGCGGGTTTGATCGATGATGCGCTTACCTTCTGTGTCGAAAACAAGCTCAACATGATCGTCTCGGGCGGCACCTCCACCGGCAAGACCGTCGCTGCGCGAAAGATCCTCTCCCATGTGTCGTCTGAGGAACGCATCGTCACCATAGAAGAAGCCGCCGAGCTTCTGCCGACCCAGCCCAACGCCGTGACCCTCATCGCCAATCGCGACACAGAATTCCAGACCGCCGATGTGCTTCTCACCGCCACGCTGCGCATGCGCCCCGACCGGATCATCCTGGGCGAGGTGCGCGGCAAGGAGGCCATGACCTTTCTGGAAGCCATCAACACCGGCCATGGCGGCTCCATGACCACACTGCATGCCGAAACCCCGCAATTGGCCGTGCAGCGGCTCGCGATCGCGGCGCTCAAAACCGAAATCCCGATGACCTATGCCAACATGATCCAATACATCGAGAATTCCATCGACGTGATCATCCAGGCTGGGCGCCACGACGGCAAACGCGGCATCACGGAATTCTACCTCCCCGGCGCAACTGAGATTGGAACTTCCTCATGAAGACCTTTGAATATGACATCCTGTCCTTTCCCATGACTCGTAAGACCAGCCTTGCCGACATGCAGGCCAGCCTGAATGACAAAGGTGCAGAAGGCTGGGAGGTGGTGTCGATCAGCTCCTCGGAATTCTCCAATGTCGGGCACACCATCTTCCTGAAGCGTGAGACCACACCCGCTGGAGTCACGACATGAGGCGGGCGCGTTGCCTCGCCTTGGCCGCGCTGGCCCTAAGCTTGACGCCGACCCTCGCCGTTGCCGAGCGCAACCTAGTGCCGACCCTCGAGCGCAGCTTTGACGTCTGTCCGGACCGGCCCGCCGAGCCCATCTGGATGCAGGAGATCCCCCTGCGCCAAGCCTATCAGCGGGTTCTGGTTCAGGACATCTATCGCGCCCAGAATCTCGAGCGGGTCGTCGAGATCGGCAACTGCGACTGCGCGACCCGGTTCCCGTCCTGGGACGCGGCCGAGGCGATGTTTCGGGAGAGCTACGCGAGCGACGAACGATGGGAAATGCTCGAAGCCTCGGATGGCTACAACCGCCGCGCCAACGCCGCCCGAACTGCCGCCAAGGCCATCTGCGAAGCCGCAGGTAATTGGTAAGGCAGCCCCGCGATGAGTGTCGTCACCTACTTCGTTGAAACCTCCCAAGCCTATCTCGACACTGCCGCTGAGACCCAGTTTGGTGCGGTTGCGGCAACGGTCGGCACGCTCCTGGTTTTGGGGACAACGCTGGTGGTGATCCTCGTCGGCATCAACATGATCTATCAATACCGGGCCATGGATGGGCACACGGCCTTCTGGCTCGCGGTCAAGATCGGGCTCATCGGGATATTCGCGACCAATTGGATGCAGTTCAACGCGTTCTCATCCGCGATTCTCTATGGGATCGACAGTATCGCAGGCGCGCTGGTGGCCTCGGTCGGCGGCGGCAGTCCGGGACCCTCTGGAACTTTCGCTGAAGAATTCGACCGGCTGATCGCTGAGCTTGGCGACTATCTGAACGCTGCCGGGTCCGAACTAAACTGGATGGCTGGCGCCATGCTCGACATCGTCGGTGTGCTTCTGCTCTCGATCCTTGGCGGACTGGCCGCCTTCATCCTCGTGGCCTCCCGACTGATGATCGCACTTCTGATCGGGATCGCCCCGGTGATGATTTTCCTCACCCTCTTCGAAGTGACCAAGGATTATTTCGCGCGCTGGCTGTCCGCGCTGATCTCCTTTGCGCTATACCCCATCGTCGTCGCAGGCGTGTTCGCAACGATCACAGGCGTTTCCTCCGCGCTCATCGGTGAACTAGGCGATCCCGAAGGAGCCTCAAACATCGGCGCGCTCATCCCCTTCTTCATGATGGTGCTCATGGCCAAGGGCTTCATTATCGCCACGCCCTTCATCGTCCGCGCGATCTCCGGCAACATCATGATGCCCGCCCTCTCCGGTGGCCTCGGCGGCGGCTACAGCTTTGCCCGCGCCGCCATGGGAAGCCAGCAGGCCTACAATCGCTACCTCATCGGCGGGGCCAGTGGCGCAGAATACGCAGCCCTCAGGGCGCGGCAGTTCTTTGGCGTACAGCAAATGCCAGTGCGGCAAGGCATGGGACAGACGGGTTCCGGAGGCGGCACAGGATCCGCAGACACGGGGTCAAAAATGCTGGCGCAGCTGGCGAGACTGGGACGGCTTGGGCGACGGTGACAGCCCTGACCGGACCTTGGCATGCTCTAAACTCGCTGCGGTGCAGCCCGCAAGACCAGACTTTCGTCCCGAGCGCATAACCCTTGGCGAGGCGAACTCAGAGTGTACGGAACAAATCGTTCTTGCGCTGCGCTAGCTCCAACGGCTGCTGTTACTTGGCCAACTGCCGTGTCGCCTTTTACTGCTTGGTTCAGGTTGAGAAATCTAAGCGACGAACCTACAGTTGATCCTGAAAGGTAGGCTGCGTGGACTCGTATCTCGACATCGCACACAAGGTGCTTCGGGCGTCTCGCCGACCAATGTCGGCGAGGGGCATCCTGAATGCGGCTTATCGTGCGCACATCGTACCAGAACACCTTCGAGGAAAGACCCAGCATAAGACCCTCCAAGCTCGTTTGAGCGAAGATATTCTCCATCATCGGTCATCATCGTTGTTTTATAGAACCGAGCCGGGATTGTTTTTTCTTTGCGAATTGATCTCAGATCCGAACATACCCGAAAAGTTCAAAGAGGTCTTCCCGGCGCGAAGACGAACGCGCGACTTACAAAATGAGAACGCGCTCGGGATAAGCCGAGACTTCCTGAGAAGGTGGCGTGAGGGTGCGGATGGTTGGGACTTGGTAGAAATGCTCGCCGATGCGGAACGGCATGAAGCTGTTCGCTACCTGCCGCAATCAGGGGACGCCGAATACGCAACCCTTTGGACCTTCTCACTCGTCAGACGAAATGATGAAATGCTTTCTTATAGAGTAGGCAGATATCGCGATGACCGAGAGGCATTCGCAAACAAAAGAACTATCGGCTTTCCGGGAGCCGTTACTGTCAGCGACAGGTCACTTTTTTCTCAGGATGACTATGGGGCCACCGAGAATGCCTTACGAGTCTTACTCCTGGACCTGGATTTGTCGTCACAATCATTTCTCAACGAAAAATTAAAAAAGCCGTCGCCCCTTTTTACATTTGAAGCCGAGGGAGATGATGGCGTCACCGTACTCCTCGTTGTCCTCGAATGGACATGCCCAGATTGGTTCGAACCGACGACACGGAAATTATCTCTGAACGATCCGTGTTGGCTGGATCTGTCAGTTCAGCCCAACAACATTGACGATTTTGAGCCGTGGAGTAAGACAACCTTGCGCAGAATTGTATCGCGTGAGCTTGCAAAAGAATGAGCAGTAAAAACGTCCCTCCCGAAAAAGCAGCTTTCATCCGGTACGAGCTAGAAAATGGCGACGACCGGAGAAAGAAGGTCGCGCTTCAAGAGATCGCTCGGACATACCGAAGCGGTGGACGATTTGCGCCTGACATTCGAAACGGCTTGGAAATTACGATCAATGGCCTACTCAGCGCACAACAAGATACCAAGGTGACACGTTGGTGCCTCAACTGCATCGCGCAGATGGGAACTCGATCCGGCTCGGTGCTATCGGTAGAACGCTTGCTCAGGCAGCAAATTGGTGACCCTGAAATCATTGCTGCTGCGGTAGCAGCGGCTGCAAAGCTATATGCGGGACAACTCGACGAATGCGGTGCTTTGGGATCCGTTCAACCGGAGATCAAAACACTCGCCGCACTGCAAATTACCCCGCCCTCCAAACTTAACCTTGCAGGGTTCAAGATCGCCGTTGATGTAGCCGACGACGAAGTGTTGAAGCTCGCGCTGATAACAGTGGGCCTGAATAGAGCCTACGAGAATATGTTCCACCCCAAGCACTCTAACGCTGAGTTGGTGAAGGAACTAGGGCAACACGACAACAGGATCGTGAAGCAATACTCTGTCTGGTCAGTGATTGAAAACCTTGGGCTAAGTATCAGCGACTTGGGGGTCCCTTTCGCCAGTCTCGAAAATGAACCTCCAAATGTTCAGGCCAAAATGCTTCAACTTGGCGCGGAGAAAATCGTCGACCTCAAGGAACGCCAAGAAGTCATACGGAAGGGTTCTTACTTGCCAACGGTCGAAGCACGGGAGGGTCTCGCCAAGGGGTTGCAGTCCGTTTACTATGACGGTCTAGAAGGTGTGACGCTGGAGTGGTACGATGTTGAGGGTAGCCCTCGGGTCCGAGAATTGTTGGCTGAGCACTTTGCGCGTTATGGCTCCGAATGCGGTCCGTATGAAGACAAGGCGCTCGAGTTGCTCGAAGCGGATCAAACGCTGAAAAAGCGCCTATATCTTGGCGCAGAAGGCACCTCGCTCTTTGGAAAGCTAAAAGCAAACGACCTTAGGGAAGGCACACTCGATATGTTCGGTGGCGACCTTGATCCGTTGACTGCCCGATTGATGGAGAAGCAAAAATTGCCAATCGTGAACGTTCTTATGATGTGCGCATCACCGAAAGATGCGGGTGATCCGCTACGTTTAGATGAAGAGGCCCGTGACCTCAAAGAACAGATCAGACTCGTCGATAAACCTAAGCAGGACATAGTTGTGTCGCACGCTTGGGCGGTGAGGACCGATCAGGTGCAAATGGAAGTCATGAATAATGCTCCTGATATCCTTCATTTCAGTGGCCACGGCGACACTGGACTTATTTGTTTCGAGGACAAGAATGGGAACGTCGCAGCGGTATCGGCAGCCGCAGTCGAAGGACTGGTTAAGCTTAGCGACAGTATCGAATGCCTCATCTTGAACGCCTGCTTTTCAGAGAGCATCGCAACGCAAGTGAAAGACCACCTCGAAGCGGTGATAGGCTGTTCCGACGCTATTGACGACAATGCCGCCATTGCATTCACCAGAGCCTTCTATCGTGCGCTAAGACATGGCCACCACTACCGCCGCGCGTTCGACCTAGCGTTGAACGAGTTGCAACTAAATGGGATGGAGAACGAAGCGAAGAAATACAAGTTCGTAGCTGGCAAGGGCTAACGACTAATAATCAAAAAACCTAGGTCATTATATGCAGGCCTTTCAACACAAGTCCGAAAGTCCGCTTTGACTATTTGAAAATGTCAAAATCGCACCCGCAGCGAGAGTCTGCTTCCCGTCCTCCCCGACAAACAGGCGATGTCCGCCACCCTATCGCGCAACCAGCCTTTCACCATCCTCCTCTCGCAGCATCGCTTCCATTTCGTCCAGGCCATCGACTGCAGAGCGTATCTGCGCCTCATCAGCTACGCTCGCAGCTTCAGAATCCACGACGCCGCTGCCAAAATCCATCTCCATCTGGCGCTGTTCCTCGGCGATGACGGCTTGAACGACAGGCGCGGTCTTCTTTGGAGCGGCGTCGGCTTGGCCTGACGGTTGACCATCGCCAGCCTGGCTCGCCCTCTCCACATCGGCTTCTGTTCCCCCTGGCCCATCCGACGGCGGCGTCATCGGCATGGCGCGCACACTCAGCGGCAGCGTGCCTTGCGATCCCCCTCCCCCCGGCTCTGGAAACGGCAATTCACCCGTCTGCGCCGCGTGGATCGCTTTGAACAGCCGGTCGTCAAAATACTGAATCCGCTTTGCACGGACCGGCATCTGCGCATCGATCACCATGACGATCTCGTCGAGCGGCAGGCGGCGCGCCTCGTCTTCAGGGAGCAAGGAGCTTTCTTCGGTCCGGGTCGACTGGCTGCGCCCTTCAAAGGGGTTCTTGCCGATGGACTGGGATCGCGTGATGACGGTCTTCGTGGTCTTGCCAACCGCCTTGCTCAGCTCTTCGACGGTTTTTTCATCCGAAGGCGTGAGATAGAGTTTCACGCCCGCGTTGCCTTGCAGGGCGCGACGAGTGTTCTCGCCGTAGATTTCATCGAGGGCGGGGATGGTTTGCGTGACCACGGCCAAATGCCCGCGATAGGTGCGCAGGGTCTCGATGCTCTCGACCACGATGGGCATCTTGCCGAGGCGATTGAACTCGTCGAGCATGATCATCACGGGCCACGGCTCATCCGGCCCGGGGTCCTTTTCCTGCATGGCCGAGAGGAGATCAGAGAAGAACAGCCGGATCAGCGGCGCGAGCGGCTTCACCATCAGCGGCTGGACCACGAGATAGACCGAAAAGGGCTTCTTGCGGATCGTCCGGAAGTCAAAGTCCGACACCGCCGTCGCCTCATCGATGGCGGGGTTTTGCCACTGGTCCAGCCCCGAGGTCATCAGGAGCGAAACATAAGAGGTCAGCGTATCGTTGTTGGTCGAGGCCAGCCGCGTGAAGATCAGCTTGGCCGCTCTGTTGTCGACCTCGTGGCCGCGCGCGAAGTATTCCTTCTGCTTGTTCCCACCCGAGGCCGCGATCCGATAGATCTCGCCCAAGGTGGGGCGCTTGCGCTGGAAGGCCAGCAGGCCTGCCGCCACGAAGAGATCGATCCCGCCCTTGAGGAGGCCCTCCACCCGGTCATTGTCGCTCTGCAGGAAGAGCGTCGCAAGAAGCTGCAGTTCCATCTGCTGGCGCGCGGGATCTTTCAGTTGATAGATGCGCAGGAGCGGGTTGTAGCGATGCGTGCGCTTGCCCTCCCAATCGGTGGGGGCAAAGCGATAGACCTTGTCGCCTTGGGCGGCGCGGTGCCGGGCCGTCGCCTCGAAGCATTCGCCCTTCACATCGAGCGTCACGGCGGAGCCCTGCCAGGTCAGCAGGTTCGGAATGACAAAGCCCGTGGTTTTGCCACGGCCCGTGGGGGCCACGATCAGCGCGTGGGGGAAGACCTTGGAGCAAATGTAATTGGCGCGGGAGCCCGGCGGCCCCAGCTTGCCGAGGATGAACCCGGTCCCTGGCGCCCCGAAGAAGCCATTGGCCTTCATCTCGCGCGCACTCTGCCAATGGGTCTGGCCAAAGCGTGTCAGGGCGGACCCCGACAGGGCGAGGCTCAGCATGAGGCCGGCGGCAGCGAAGCTGCCGATGATCAGGTGAATAAGTTGCGCGTCCTCCGGGCGGCGGTCCAGGATCGCCAGATAGTTCTGCGCGATATATGCAAAGTCGATCTCGGCCCCGAAGCCGAGATCCTGGTAGGTCAGCACCGCCGAGGCGATGGTATAGCCCATGGCCCCGGTCACCAGCGTCACAAGCAGGACGCCCGTGGCGATCCGCGCTTTTCCCATGGCGGCGCTCAATGGACCTGACCCCGCTCGGTCTCGCCATTCACATCTGTCGCGCGGTGTTTTTCATATTCGGTGTCGGCAAGATCATCGACCACCTGGCGCAAGGCCTCCGTGTTGGCCGTCGCTGCATCGGATTGCAGATAGACCTTGGCGACATAGAGCCGGTCGAGGCGGTCCTCGAGAACCTGTTCCAGCACATCGGCATCGCCGGATGTGAGCCGCTCAAGTTGACGGTCATCAAGCACCCGCGCGATCTCGGTTCGGAAAGCGTCCCGCTCCGCTGCAGTCTCGAAAGGCGCGGACAACTCCCCCGCCCGCTCATGCTCCAGAACACGCGCAATCTCGTCTGCAAGGCGGTTTGTACGGTCAAACCGCGCCGTCGTTTCATCGCGGGCTGCGAGGATGTCGTCGCGCGTGCCAGACCCGAGCCCGTCGCGCATCTCGGTTTCGCGGCGGACCTGATTGATGACCTCCGTGTCGCGTATCTCGACGACGGCCGCATAGGTCGCGCCGAGACCACGGGCGAGGTGGGACGGCATGTCCGGATAGCGCGCTCGTAAGTCATCCGTGACAGCATCTGCAACGGGCGTGCGGAGGTCGCGTCCCTCCATGATCCGGTCGACCTCGCGGGTGATCTCGCTGGCGCGGGCCGCATCGGTGATGGTTTCCCTGTAGGGTTCAGACCGGTCGATCACATCGCCTGGGCGTGCGAGCAGGTCCGGGTGTGCTTCGAGATACGCGCGCTGCTCCGTCTCGATCCGGCGCTCCGCCCTTGAGACAACCTCCCAGTCCCGGTCCTCGATCTGCTGCGCTGTCAGGCCGTCTGCGCGCATCTCCTGACGGATTGTCCCTTCCATCTCCCGCACCGCGCCCTCATGATAATGGAACCGCTCGCTGACCGGTTCCGCTTCCATGACGCCATCCCGGCGCAGCACGTTCTCCCGTTCCAAAAGCGTACCAAGCGCGACATGCACATCGTTGAGAATGTCGCGCGCCTGTTCCAGATCAGCGCGGCGTTCGAGGTTCAGATCGCGCGCCTCGGCCACTTTGGAGAGATCATCTGCGATCCATTGATGCTCGAGCGCTGCATTTGAGGCCCCGGTCTCGATCCGGGCCACCACTTCGGATGTGCTGATCCCCGTGCCCCGTAGTGCCGCTTCAATGCGCGATCTCAGATCGGGCTCTGCCAGACGCTCGCGCTGGTTGGTGTCGATATTGGCTTCGGAATAGATCCCGCCCTCCGAGGGGGCCTCTGACAGCGTGGATGATCGCAAACCGAGAGGCTGCATGTGCTGAACCTGCGTCTGGATCTCGATGAGGCGTTTTTCCAGCACGGGACGTTCCGCGTCAGACTTCTCGGCGATCATGCCCTGCACCCGCGCGAGCTTCTCGGCATAGAGGCTTCTCAGATCCTCGAAGCTTTGATCCTCGGCCATATACACATCTCCTGTTCGGTCCATCTGTCCGCCATGCGCCAGCACCTCGCCCGCGCGGAAGAGGGCCGCGGCGATGTCTTCCCGGGCCTCCCGGGAGGCCTCTGCGGCAAGCGAATGGTAGACGGTCTTGGTGTTGGCGATCTCCGCCAGCGTCCGGGTCAGGTCGGCGCCCACGCGTTCGCGCTCGCGGGGTGCGCGCCCCTCTTCTTTCGCCGCATAAACCTCGCGGGTAGGGGCGGGGTAATGCACAACCCCGCGATCCACCCGGCGCGTGGCCTCCAGGCGCACACCGTACTTCTCGGCCTCCTCGACCATGGCGAGGCGGAAGTCGTCATAGTTGAAGCGATGGTTGCGCCCCAGAAAGAAGAACTCGCCTTCCTGCGAGCGGCGGTTCAGCACCAGATGCGCATGGGGGTGATCGCGGTCCTCATGCACCGCGATGATGTAGTCGAAATGCCCCTTATCGGTCTGGAAGAACCGCTCGGCCACGTCCGTCGCGATGTCGCGCACATCCTCCCCGCGCGTGCCGATGGGGAAGGACATGAGCATGTGGGTGGTCTGCCCAAGCTTGGGCTTGAAGCCCGCATCCCACCGCTTGGCAAAGCGCTCGGTCAGATCCTTGATGTCACCCGCCTCGAGCTTCGTCTTGCCATCCAGGAACCCGCTACTGTCCACGATATGGGTGGACTTGGTGGTGAGGTAATCGAGCTGGTTTGCGAGCTGCGATTTGGTATACGTTCCCCCGCCCCGGATCGCCTTGAAGACTGCTGGCCGATGCCCTGCTGCCGCGCGCACAAGCTGGGTCTGCTTGGCCACGTGCAGCCCCTGCATTGAGCCCCGGACGCGGCTCCAGCCATCCCGAAAGACCTCGCCCGTGACGGCATGGACGGCATCATTCAGCCGCATGGGCAAACTCCCTCAGCGCGGCCGTGGCCTGCAGCTGCATCGCGTCCCGACGGCGGCGCAGGAGCAGATCGATCTCGTCCGCGGAATCCAGAATGAACCGCGCCAGCCCGCGCATCTGCGCGAGGCGCAATTCGGTGAACTCGGCACTCGTGCCCCCCACGGCCCCCTGCCCCCGCCGGTTGGCCTGCGTCATCTGCTTGGCAATTTGCGCGACCCCATTGCCGACCTCGTGCAGCGAGGCGCGGTAGCGCGCCATCTCGGCCGCCATCTGCACGTCCGGAACGAACACCCCGCCTGCTGCCTGGATCAGCCGCCGCAGCCCTTCGGCCCGGCTCTCGATTCCGGCCTCGGCCAGCACCTCGTCGAGCGCCGCAAGCTCCGCAGCCGTGACCTTCACACTGACTGCTGAGACCGGGATCGCGGCATCCGTCTGGCGCTCGGCATCGGCTTTCAAGACGTAGCGCACGGCGCGCGATGTAACACCGAACCGCGCAGCCAGCTCGGACGTCGACACACCCTCCGCGGCCTCGCGGACGATCTGCATCTTCTCGATCTCTGTCAGGCGTTTTGTTCGGGACATGCGGAAGAAAGACCCCCTATTTCCTGCCACCTTCCACCAAGGCTGCCCCTACCTTACGATAATATACCAAGATGTCAATTATATACTTCCGTCGCTTTCAGTCTCAGGCAGCCTTGGTGTCCGCTTCACGCCGCGGCCCGCAGGGACGCGGCTCTGCCGCCCTCACCACCGGGCGACCCACCTGCCCTAAGGGTCCCGTCCGCCAGCCCCGCCCGAGGCTCTGGCCGAACACGCATGTGTTCGGACGGAACCGCGGGCGGGCGCAAACCCCACCGACAGGGCGGACAGGCAGGGTCAAGGAGGGCCAGATTTGGCTTGCCAAATCTCTGCCGCAAAAACCGGGAGGCCCTGGCCGATAGGTTTTTGTGGATGGCCCCCTTGAGGCTGACTGGCCGGTCTGTCGCGGCCTGATCATTCCGGGCGGAGTGCGTCCGTTGAACGCGCAGGGACCGGCATCCCTGGAACAGGGATCGGGCCGCCCCAAGATCGTGCTGGGGCGGCCCATCCTCGTCAGAGGATTTAGTCCTGGGGATCTTTCGCGCTCGGTGGGAACATCACCAGCTCCGAGACCGCGACCGGGAAGTCGAGCTTGAGGCTGAAGAACTCCGAGCCGTCCCCGTTGCGGGTGTTGCGGAACATCGCACCCACGCGCTGAAAACGGGTGCGCTCCTGGCCATCGGTGTCGGTGAACTTGACGGGGACGGTGGCGACGTAGTGGTTGGTCATTTGGGTTACTCCTTGTTGCGATGGGGATCATCCAGCACGGGGGCAAGAGGCCCGGTCGCAAGCGCAAATGCGGAGGGTCCGCGGCCAGCCGTGGAAGCCGTATTTGTGCTTGCCGAAGCGGGAGCGGAGGGCACGGACGGGCCGACCCCGTGCGATCCACATCTATGAGCAAAAAGGAGTGATCCGGATGACCCTTGCCATCACGCAGCCGCCACCATCCGCGTCCGCGTCCCGCCGAGCCTGGCCGGGGTGCTGACGGAGCCCGCCCGCGTGGATGCGATGTTCCGAAACACCACCCGAGGGACGCGCAAGTCTTCAGCCTCATGTGCGACGTCTCGACCCCTCGCGTCTTGCGCTGCTGACGATGTGCGTCATGGGCTCACCATCCCCATCCCGTACCGATGCGGATGGGCCGCACTCTGACGGACTGGGTAGAGGGATAACGGTGCTGGACGCCGCGAGCTGCCGATCACGCGTGACCGATCGCACGCGCCATGAGACATGACGAAAGGGCCGCGCCAAGCGCGACCCCCTCTCTTCAATCCTGCGACGCCTTCTTCGCCGGGTCCGCAACCCGCATGACCGTCAGACCTTTCGCTTCCGCCTTCTGCCCGAGGTTCAGCGCGACCCCGTTGCCGCCGAAGAGGACAACCCCCGTCGCCGCGAACTTGTCGTCCAGCATTTCGTCGTTGCACTTGAACGGTGCCGCCCGCCCATGCGCGGACCAGCGCGGATCGAAGCGCGCTTGTGCGACCCCGCGTGCCCGGGCCCACCGAGCCGCAATCATCTCCGCCCCGTGCTTGCCACCCTTGTGGCAGAGGAAGATTTCCTGATTGCGGTTCTGCTTGATCCGTTCGCGAACCTTGTCGAGCGTGTTGAAGATCACATCGACATCGGTCCAGTCGGTGGCGCCTGAGACGATCAGGGGCACCCCCTCGACTTTCGACTTCTCGGCGGTTTCGCGGTCGTGCTGCTCCAGGAGCTGCCGCGCCTCGAAGACCGCCCCGGTCTCTTGCGCCCGGACGCTTGCGCGCGACCCGGCTGCCGGGATGAAGGCGTGGCCCGTCTCGATCTCGTAGCATTCCGCCGCTGCCTCGCTCATCACCTCGATGGCGCTGACAATCTCGCGCAGCTGCACAAAGCGCGCCTGCGCCTCCTCAATCGCGGTCTCGGCGATCTCCGATCCGTCGTGGGATTTTGCCAGCGCGCCGATCTTGTCGGCGGTGCGGTCGACCTCCTTGCCGAGTGCCACCTTGCGGCGCTGCAGGATCGTCGCGAGCCCATGGGCCAGCGGTTCGATTTCGGCTTCAAGCCCGGTCCCGCGCAGCTGCCCGAGCAAAGCCTCGAAGCTCTCGCGGATGATGCGGTCGGTCAGGATGTGATCCTCCGGGATCGGCAGCTGCGCGTCCTTCTCGGTCAGTCCGAAAAGCTCGATGGTCTCGTAGGTGTTTGCGGTGTCGTAAGCCATGTCTGGTCTCCAGTGTTCGGTTGCAAGGCCACCACGTGAGTGTGGGGGCATGGCCGAATGCCTGGTTTCCGAATCTGCCCGGGTCAGGGACGGCGCAGCCGCCGGCTTGCCGGGCGCAAAAGTTTTCCACGCGCAGCACCCGACACAGGCGCGCCCACACGCACGGGACCATCCCGTGCCACAGGCTCCGCCCCCGCCGAAAAGTTTTGCGATCCTTGACGCGGGCTGATTTGGGGGCCATCCGGAGGATATGCTTCCGCACTCATGTGTGTGTGTTTTGACGGTAGGTTTGCCCGACCCGAGCAGGCAAACGGCCCGACCGGACGCGGGAGACGGATGGAGCGGCGGGATCGTTTTGGCCTCGGGCCAAAACAGACCAGAGCGCAATCCGGCGGAGCGGCCGGGGAGGGACGTGCTCGCGAGGCGGGCAAACCGGGACGCCAAGCGCGACGCCGCGGTGAGGCCGAATGGCCGAATGCGCGACGGACCGAAGGGCCGTTCTTCCCTGCGACACGCGCAGCCGAGCAGGGGAGGCCGTAAGGCTCTGGCCACGGTTGATGTGCAGGGACTACGCTGCCGACTATAGGGATTGCTTGTCCAGGCATTCGACGTGATGGGCGGATTCCGGACCTTAGCTGCGGATGCATCCAGAGGCTTTCATCTATAGAAAGCTGCCTTTCAATCCTTGCCGTTTCGAACTCACAGGGACCTAAGTTGTCCAGCGCCAGGCTGACCTTCGCTGCAAGCTTGCTCAATAACTCGTGCAATAGAGAACTTCTATCGTATGGATGATTTAGGTGCGAACCACACATTCTGCAAACAGTGCGTTCGTCCCAAATCTAAGTCAAAATATGATTTTTCGGGGACAGGGCGGCAGGCGGCGTACGGTCCAGCGCTTCGCAGACCGAGATTTCAATCACCCGGCACATCGTATCCAAGGGCAGCCCGTTCTCAACATTGCGGAATGGCAGCTCCAGCTCGTTGGTCACTGCTTGAAGACCAAAAAAAACATAGGCGACGATGGCCGTGAAAATTGGGGCAAACCAGCTTGTGGCTTCGATCAATGCGAACGGCAGGAGCCAGCAATAAAGATAGGTGGTTCGGCGCACCAGCAATGAATAAACGAAGGGCAGCGGCGTTGTCACAATGCGCTCACATCCCGCTTGTGCCAGCGCCAAGGACGACAAGGTGTGCGAGATGGTCATTTGGCCAAAGCCGCTGACCGCCTCTTTTTCAACCAGGGTGCCAATCTGTTCGGCCATCGCCCGCAACGCTGCATCGGCGGGATTTTTCCGTGCAATCATCGCGTCGGCTTTATCTTCGCCGACCCAGCCCGCAATATCCGCCCTCACATCCACGCCCCGCAGGAAACCCCGGTGCAGATGGGCAAAGGCGACGGCGCAGGACAAGAACCCCGCGCGGTCTTCGCCCTTGCCGACGAAAACGCACATATGCCGCCCCAGATTGCGCACGTCGGCGATCATCGAGCCCCAAAGTTTGCGAGCCTCCCACCAGCGGTCATAGGCCGCGTTGTTGCGAAACCCCAGAAACAGCGACAACGCGACGCCAAATATCCCCATCGCACCAATTGAAATATGCGGCAGCGTCTGGATGTGTTGATCGACCAAAAGAACAATCACAGACAACAGCGCGACGCCGAAGATCCTGCCGATGATTTTTGGCACAATCGACCCTTGCATGACAAAGAATAGCTGCAGCGCAGTCGGGTGGTCTCTAACGATCATCTGATTTCTCTCTTCGAATGCAGGCTTATACAGGGCTATTTGTGCCTAACCCTTGGTCAAGATGGTCCAACAGCAAACGCACCTTGGGCGACAGGTGGCGGTTCTGAGGATAGATTGCCCATATGCCATCATCCGGCGCGCGATAGGGGTCAAGCACAGAGACCAGCCGCCCCGTCTCCAGATCGGCCTGAACGTAATAATCGGGCAGTTGAATGATACCGATGCTCTTGCGTGCCGCGTCGACCAGCGCCCAGCCGCTATTGCAACTGATATTCCCCTTAACTCGGATATGGCGGGTCTTACCGCGTTCTTGAAAACGCCAATAGCCCAGCGTGCCTTGCAGACAATTGTGTTTTTCCAGCTCTGACAGGGTATGCGGCACCCCATGCACTGCCAGATAATCGGGCGCGGCGCAGACGTAATGGGTACGCGACGCCAATCTTTTTGCCATCATGGTGCTGTCTTCCAATGCGCCGAGACGGATCGCGAGATCATAGCTCTCCGCGACCAGATCGAGCATCTTGTTGGTCAGGGTCAAGTTGACCTCAAGCTCGGGATAGCGGCTGACAAAATCGTTGACCAGCGGCGCGATGTGGTTTTCGCCGTAGGTCACCGGGGCGGTCAGGTTCAGCTTTCCTTTGGGCGTTTGATGCAGGTCCGAGATGGCGCGCTCGGCCTCTTCCAGCCCGTCAAGAACCTGTCGGCAGTGATTGTAATAGATCTGCCCCGCGTCGGTGATCGTGACCTTACGGGTGGTGCGATAAAAGAGTTTAACCGCCAGTCGTAGCTCCAGCGCGCCAATCTGACGGCTGACCTGCGCTGTCGAGATCCCCAATCGGGTGGCGGCGGCGGTAAAGCTTGCCGTTTCCGCGACCGCGACAAACTCGGACACGCCTTCCCAAGCGAACATTCACGCCTCCATTCTCCATAATCTTGCCCGCCATTGTTACGTTGTCGTAATAGAGAATTGCAAATGTTTATGATTATCGCAGCGGGAAAATAGTATATGTTGCCTTTATCACCGCTGGACGTGCGGGTTCACACCAATTCAAAGCAAAGCGAGTTGCCATGACAGAAATGATCAAATCCAAAGCCGCAGTCGCATGGGCTGCTAACCAGCCGCTCTCGATTGAAGAGATCGACGTGATGCCCCCGCAAAAAGGCGAAGTGCGCGTGCGCATCATCGCGTCCGGCGTTTGCCACACGGATGCGTTTACTCTGTCGGGTGATGATCCCGAGGGACTGTTTCCGGTTGTCCTCGGCCATGAAGGCGGCGGCATTGTGGAATCCATTGGCGAGGGTGTCACCAGCGTTGCCGTGGGCGACCATGTGATCCCGCTTTACACGCCGGAATGTGGTGAGTGTAAGTTCTGCAAATCCGGCAAAACCAACCTGTGCCAAAAGATCCGCGAAACCCAAGGTAAGGGCCTGATGCCCGACGGCACCACACGGTTCTTCAAGGACGGCCAGCCGATTCTGCACTACATGGGCTGCTCGACGTTTTCTGAGTACACTGTGCTGCCCGAGATTTCCTTGGCCAAAGTGAACCCAGAAGCCCCGTTGGAAGAAGTCTGCCTGCTGGGGTGCGGCGTCACCACCGGCATGGGAGCGGTGATGAACACCGCCAAGGTCGAAGAAGGTGCGACTGTCGCGATCTTCGGCATGGGCGGGATCGGCCTGTCTGCCGTGATTGGTGCCACGATGGCCAAGGCCAGCCGGATCATCGTGATTGACATCAACGAGAGCAAATTTGAACTGGCCCGCAAACTGGGCGCGACAGATTTCGTCAACCCAAAGGACCATTATCGGCCCATTCAGGACGTGATCGTCGAGATGACGGATGGCGGCGTTGATTATTCGTTCGAATGTATCGGCAACGTCAATGTCATGCGCTCGGCGCTTGAATGTTGCCACAAGGGCTGGGGTGAATCCGTGGTCATCGGCGTGGCCGGCGCGGGGCAGGAAATCTCCACCCGTCCGTTCCAGCTGGTGACGGGTCGCGTCTGGCGCGGCTCTGCTTTCGGCGGTGTTAAAGGTCGGTCCGAGTTGCCTGACTACGTCGAGCGTTACCTGAAGGGTGAATTCAAGCTGAATGACTTTATCACCCACACCATGGGGCTTGAGGACATCAACAAAGCCTTCGAGCTGATGCATGCAGGCGAAAGCATTCGCACTGTGATCCACTTCGACAAGTAAGCGAAACCGAGGGAACGGCTGCGTAGACCTGCGCGCCGTTCCACCGGCTCTGGCCGGGGCACTGCCGCTGCGCAAGCGCCTGCGCCGGTATTGCAAGTGTCCAAGCCTTGAACGCGCCATTGACCCTTTCATTGGCTATATGTGCTCAGTTTGATTCTATTTGTCGGCCCCCTCATCGGTATGCCGCTGCACCTGCTGTGCAGACGCGGCTCCTAAAACCATTCTGGAATGAAAAACATGAACCAAGCATTCACCAAAATGAACGATACCTTTGAAAGTGGGCGCGAAGCGGCAAATCAAAACCTATCTGCTAACCAGGTGGTCAAACGGCCCCGCGTGGTCATTATTGGCGGCGGCTTCGGTGGCCTTGCTGCGGCCAAAGCTTTGGAAAAAACCGAAGCTGATGTGTTTTTGATCGACCGCAGCAATCACCATCTGTTTCAACCCCTGCTCTATCAGGTGGCGACTGCAGCACTTTCTCCGGCCGATATTGCTTCGGCGACCCGCGTAATGTTCTCCAAAACTTCCAACGTCTCAGTAGTGATGGATGAGGTCACCGGAATCGATGCAGCACAGCGCCAAGTCACAGCTCGGAACAGTGGTAGTATTCACTATGATTTCCTGATTCTGGCCACGGGTGCCGAATACAGCTTTTTCGGAAATGACGCCTGGGCGGCCCATGCGCCGGTGCTAAAATCTATCGATGATGCATTGCATATCCGTGCGCGATTGCTCGCAGCGTTCGAAGTAGCCGAGCGCTGTGATGATCCTGAAGAGATCCGCCGCCTCTTAACTTTCGCCCTGGTCGGCGGTGGCCCGACTGGAATCGAGATGGCCGGTGCGATTGCCGAATTGGCACGCACCGCACTCTCCGGCAATTTCCGCCGGATCAGCGAGGAGGACGTCCGCATCCTGCTGGTAGAGGCTGGTTCAACCCTGCTCGGTGCTTGCCGCAACAGCCAGTCACAGGTGGCACTGGAAGCCCTCCGAGAACTTGGCGTTGAAGTGCTGCTTGGCAAGGCGGTTGAACATATCGATGCGCATGGACTGGTTGTAGACGGTTCACCTATTGCCAGCGCCAATGTCATCTGGTGTGCTGGCACCCAAGCACGTCCGGCTGGGGCGTGGATAGGCGCGGCAACAGCTCGCAACAAAGCGATCATCGTAGGTCCAGATTGCGCAATTGCCAATCACCCCGAGATCTTCGCAATCGGTGATCTGGCCAGCTATACTGGCTCTGATGGTAACACCCTGCCGGGTCTCGCCCCCGTCGCCAAACAGCAAGGCCGATATGTCGCAAAGGTGATTGCCGCGCGGATCAAGCGGCGGAGCGCGCCACGCGCTTTCCGTTACCGTAACTGGGGCACCATGGCAGTAATTGGCCGCGCCAAGGCGGTGGCCGACTTCGGCTGGATTCGTCTAAACGGTTTTCCGGCATGGCTTGCTTGGTCGCTCGTGCACCTTATGCTGCTAATTGATTTCCGCAGCCGTGGCGCGGTCTATCTCAACTGGACTTGGGCCTGGGTCACCCGCGGCCGAGCGGCGCGGATCCTGACTTCACCTGACGCCACACAATCTACGCATAAGCTTAGCACTCCCGTGAGTATGTAGCAGATCCCAATTGGCCCGGTGCCACTAAAGCGCGATCCGGGCCTTCAATACTTCGCAAAGGCACTCTCGGCCACTGCGGATCGACTTCAATATTCGAAAGAAAGAAACGATATGTCACTTGAAATCACAAGCGCTAACAAGGGCTTTGGGGGCTGGACCAAGCACTATATCCATCAATCATCCACGCTAAGCTGCGACATGCGGTTCGCAATTTACCTCCCACCGCAGACCGCCAATGGGCAGAAAGTGCCGGTACTTTATTGGCTCTCCGGGTTAACCTGTACCGACGAGAACTTCATGCAGAAAGCCGCGGCACAGCGGATGGCTGCAGAACTTGGGATCGCGATTGTCGCCCCCGACACCAGCCCGCGCGGCGCGGATGTCGCAGATGATGAGGGCTATGACCTTGGTCAGGGTGCGGGGTTCTACGTTAACGCGACGCAGGCACCTTGGAACCGCCACTATCGGATGTATGACTATGTGCTGAATGAACTGCCGGATCTGATTCAAGAGACCTTTCCAGTTACCGCTGAACGCTCGATCTCCGGCCATTCCATGGGCGGACATGGCGCGCTGGTGCTGGCGCTACGCAATCCAGAGCGGTTCAGATCCGTCTCGGCGTTTAGCCCGATCGGCAACCCGGTCAACGCGCCTTGGGGGCAGAAAGCCTTTACCGCATATTTGGGCAAGGATCAGAGCTCTTGGTCGGATTATGACGCCAGCATCTTGATGCGAAAAGCACAAGGCGCGGTTCCAGCGCTGGTGGATCAGGGCGAGGCGGACAAGTTTCTTGTTGAGCAACTCCAGCCCGAAACGCTGGAAACTGCGTCAAAGACCAGCGGCTATCCTTTAACGCTGAACAGGCGAGAGGGCTACGATCACAGCTATTACTTCATTGCGAGCTTTATCGAAGACCACCTGCGCTTCCACGCAAAGCATTTGAGCACGTAAATCGGGGCAGTATTTCTATCAACTTCGGTAGCACGGACCCTTAGCAACTGAGAGGATAAAAACATGAACAATATTACGCTGATTGGGCTTTCACTTGCATCGGTTGTGTTTCTCAGCTTGGTTCACGTGCTCGCAGATATGCTGCGGTGGAAGCGTGATCTGCCGCAGAAATACTGGCTGTCGTTTGCTGACGGCATCTCCATCAGCTACGTCTTTTTAGGTCTGTTGCCAAAAATTGTTGATGGGACCGCTGCTTTTCCAGAAACGTTGGGCTACGCCACGGACATCCTTAAGCATAGCCCATTTCTGCCGCTGCTGATTGGCCTCGTCGCGTTTTATGGAATGGAGCGCCTGGTCGAAAGGCCAATTGAAGCAATTGGCACTCACACCGAACAGCAAACGACCGGCCTTAGGGTCTGGATTCACCTTGCGTCTTACGCCTTTTACAAGGCCGTCATCGGCTACCTGATTGTGCAAATGAACAATCCGGTCTCGCTCGTGATTTTTGTACTCTCAATGGCGGTTCATTTTCTGGTCGTAGACTATCGAATGATGGCGATCCACAAGGGGGTCTATCAGCGGATCGGTAGATGGGCTCTTACAGTCGCGATTCTTGTGGGCTGGGTTGTTGGGGCCACTACCGTCATTTCGCCGGTTTTGGTCACGCTGCTACTGTCGTTTCTCGCCGGCGGTATTGTTCTGGTAGTGCTTGAAGAGGAGTTTTCGAGAGAACATCCTTCTTCGTTTTTGGCGTTTGCCGCAGCGGTCATCGTTTACGCGGTGGTTCAGATTTCAATCTGACCCACCCTCAAGAATTCACGTCGAGAGAGTTTCAACCTCTCGAGAATTTGTAGCTGAGATTCAGGGCTACAGAGTGTGGATAATTTCAAACTGCATCTGCCACCGACAGACGCCATCACGACGGTTTCTGTCGCAATCTGTGTTCAACTTAGCAGTGTTCCAAGAGGATACGCGCAAAATGAGACGATACTATGACCAGTTCCTATACCGGTGGTTGTGACCACGTTAAGGTAAAAGCAACATCAGAGCCGATCGATAACCACGTCTGTCATTGCAATGTCTGTAAAGGTGTGACCGGGCAACAAACCACCCATGTGGCCTTTTTCAAACACGACGACCTGTCGGTTGGTAATCCCCCCCAAAATTAGCGGTGTTCAAAAGTAGAATTTTCTCGGCAAGATATCTGAGGAGATTTACGATGAAGAACGGACGATACAGCGACGCGCAAATCATGGCAGTGTTGAAGCAGGCGGAGGGCGGTGTGCCGGTCTCTGAGCTGTGCCGTGAGCATGGCATGAGCAGCGCCAGTTTCTATAAGTGGCGCGCTAAGTTTGGCGGCATGGACGCGTCCTTGATGTCCGAGATGAAGGATATGGCGGAAGAGAACCGTCGTCTGAAGCGCATGTATGCCGAGATGAGCATGCAAAATGATCTGCTGAAGGAAGCCCTTGGAAAAAAGCGTTAAGGCCGTCTCTGCGACGAGAGATGGCCATGAATGCGGTCGCACGACACGGCGTAAGCATCGCGTCGGCGTGCCGGGCGTTCGAGATCAGCGAGACCTGCTACAGATACAGCCCTGTAATGAGCGACGAGAATGAAGAGATCGCCGATTGGCTGGAACGTCTGACAGCAAACAAGCGCAACTGGGGCTTCGGCCTGTGCTTTCTGTATCTGCGCAACGTCCAGGGTTACGGCTGGAACCACAAGCGGGTCTATCGGATCTACTGCGAGCTGGAGCTAAACCTGCGTATCAAGCCCAAGAAACGCTTGAAGCGGGACAAGCCGGAACCCCTGTCTGTGCCTGATAAGCCCAATGAGACATGGTCGATGGATTTCATGGCGGATCAGCTGGCAGATGGGCGCTCGATCAGGACATTGAACGTGCTGGATGAC
This sequence comes from Roseovarius sp. BRH_c41, assembly GCF_000961715.1. NCBI lineage: Bacteria > Pseudomonadati > Pseudomonadota > Alphaproteobacteria > Rhodobacterales > Roseobacteraceae > Roseovarius > Roseovarius sp. BRH_c41. Next base: position 103,675 of record NZ_LADY01000050.1, read on the forward strand.
TTCAATCGTGAGGGCCTATGCATCGAAGTGGACTTCTCGCTGCCCGCAGAGAGAGTGGTCAGAAGCTTAAACCAGATCATCGAATGGCGCGGTCAACCGCAGACAATTCGCGTCGATAATGGCCCAGAATATATTAGTGGTAAGCTGATGGAATGGGCCGAAAAACGCAATGTTCGACTGGAATACATCCAGCCAGGCAAGCCACAACAAAATGCCTACATTGAACGCTACAACCGCACCGTTCGCGGCGAATGGCTTGGGCAATACATCTTCGAAACCATCGAGGAGGCACAAGACCAAGCAACTGAATGGCTCTGGACTTACAACAACGAGCGACCCAACATGGGTATCGGCGGCATGACACCCGCCATGAAACTGAAAACAGCCGCCTGAATTCTACGGCTGGACCCCATTAAAAATGGGGGGATTACCGGTTGACCACCCTGAAAAAATGAACAGGCAGCCGTTTAACAAGGACAATCCGGACGGCCCGCTCGAACTTTGCACCTGTGCTGATTGCGGGGCTGCGCTGATGCTTGATGATAAGCAAAAGCGGATCCGCGTCGCGGTGCCCAACGTGATGGGCTATGAAGAAGCCTCATTCCCGGAAGCCACTTATCACGCCTTCTACGACACATCGAAAGGCTACGCCAAGCCAACGGACGGTCGGCCGGTTTATGACAGCCTGCGTCCAGAGTTTGTTTGGCCCGAACCTGCCTAAGTAGCGGGCTTCCTTGCGACGAAATCGGGGATCAACAGAAAGCAAACATTCCGCAGCAAGAAGCGCGGGATGATTGCCGGATGCTGGACCCCGGTTCCAACCCTGATGATATTGGCGTCCTCGGCAAGCTTAAATGACCACTTTAGCTGATAAGATCATCGGGGGCGCCGTATCTCCCGTTATGATATTGTCCTGATGGCAGACAGTTTCATGGGTTTCTGATACCGAACGTCTCAATCCTGAGGCTCTGCGAGGCTTTGATTATCGGCGAGCTTTACCTGAGCAAAAATGGCGCTGTTCGACTGTCCTTCGACGCTGCAACTTTCGCAGGAGAGCCTTGTGCAACAACAGCACCCCCTTCGTCGCCTGCGCCGGGGCCAATGTCGATAATCCAATCGCTGCTTCTGGCCACCAGCATATTGTGCTCAACCATGATGACGGAGTTGCCTGCGTCAACTAAGCCATTCAATTGTTTCATAAGCAATGTCACATCTGCGGGATGCAGGCCGGTTGTTGGCTCATCCAGAATATAGAGGGTGCCACTACGCCCGGCGCGCTGCAGCTCCGTTGCGAGCTTAATCCTTTGTGCTTCGCCGCCCGAAAGCTCGGTTGCCGGCTGACCTAACCGCAGATACCCCAGACCAACCTGCAGCAACGCCTCAATGGCGCGTAGAACCGGAGGTTCTTCGGAGAAAAAGTCGTGTGCCATCTCGACCGTCAGGTTCAGGACTTCGGCAACGTTTTTGTCGCGGTAGGTAATCTCCAGCGTCTTCGCATTGTAGCGCTGCCCCTGACACACTGGACATGGCGCGTAGACGCTGGGGAGGAATAGCAGTTCCACGCTGACAAATCCCGCTCCGCCACAATTCGGACAGCGGCCTTTTGCGACATTGAACGAAAAACGTCCTGCATCGTAGCGGCGCGCTTTTGCTTCTCGCGTCGCCGCGAACAATCTGCGAACATGGTCAAACAACCCCGTGTATGTGGCAAGGTTGGAGCGTGGCGTGCGGCCAATTGGTTTTTGGTCGACGGTAACAAGCCGCCGAACATGTTGCATGCCGTCCAAAATCTTACCTTCGGTAGCTGCCTCCAGCTCCTGCTCCAGCAGCCCAGCCTCATCACTGGGGTTTTCGATGTGCTTTTCTTGCCCCAAAGCTTCGCCGACGAGCTCGACGAGGGCTTGACTCACAAGGCTCGATTTTCCCGAACCCGATACACCGGTGACTGTTGTTAAGATGCCTAAGGGAAACTCGACATCCAGCCCCCGGAGATTGTTGCGTTCGACCCCTGCCAGCTTTAGCCAGGCTGTAGGATGCCGCGGCATCCGATCTGCAGAGGCATCTGGCGAAAACAGATAGCGCCCAGTATGTGACGCCTTCACGTCGCGTAGGCCCTCTATCGGGCCATTGTAGACGACTTCGCCACCATGAGTGCCAGCATCGGGTCCGATCTCCACAATCCAGTCGGCATGACGAATGACGCTGTCATCGTGTTCGACAACAAAGAGCGAGTTGCCAGCGCCTTTGAGCTCGTCCAGCGCGCCCAGCAATGCTTGCGTATCAGCCGGATGCAGCCCAGCCGACGGCTCATCCAGAACATAGATCACTCCGAAAAGTTGCGAGCGTATCTGCGTCGCCAAGCGCAGGCGTTGCAATTCGCCTGGAGACAAAGTTGGCGTACTCCGCTCAAGTGACAGATAGCCCAGACCAAGGGTGGTAAGCGCTTCGACTCGGGCCAGAATGTCAGTGGTAATTCGGTGCGCCACAATCGCCTTTTCCGGGTGCGGGTCATGCGCCATCGTTTCCGCAATGGCAGCCTCGCGCAGCCGTGCAGCGAGCTCACTCAGCGTGAGTTGCGACAATTCTCCGATATCCAGCCCCGCAAATTTCACCGACAGTGACTCGCGCTTTAGCTTTTTGCCTTCACAATCCGGGCACTCGGTAATCCGCATGAACTGCGAGACCCGTTTTTTCGTGCGATGGCTCTGGGTCGTTGCAAACGAATGCAGTACGTAGCGCTGTGCACTCGTGAAGGTCCCCATGTAACTGGGCGACATATTGCGCCTTCGTGCGGTGCGCGCCTCTTCAGGACTGAAGCCGGCAAAGACAGGCTCTACGGGTTGCTCATCGGTGAACAATATCCAGTCACGAGTGTTCTGCGGAAGGTCTTTCCACGGTATGTCAATGTCGTGGCCGAGCGAAACGAGGATGTCGCGCAGGTTTTGCCCGCCCCATGCGGGGGGCCATGCTGCAACTGCACGCTCGCGGATGGTTTTGGTATCATCGGGCACCAGCAACTTTTCAGTCACTTCGAACACGCGGCCAATGCCATGACAGCGGGGACAGGCACCATCCGGTGTGTTCGGCGAGAACGCGTCAGCATAAAGTATTGGCAGACCAGGCGGATATTCCCCTGCCCTTGAATACAACATCCGCAGGCCGTTGGATATTGTCGTGACGCTCCCGACTGAGGACCTTGCCGACGGCGCTCCACGCTGTTGTTGAAGGGCGACCGCTGGCGGAAGCCCATCAATCGCATCTACATCTGGCTCGCCGACCTGATCAATTAAACGCCGCGCATAGGGCGACACTGAGTCGAGAAAGCGGCGCTGCGATTCCGCAAACAGCGTTCCAAAGGCCAGCGAGGATTTTCCAGACCCGGAGATGCCCGTAAAAACAACAAGCGCATTGCGGGGCAGATCGACGTCAATATTTTTTAGATTGTGAACACGCGCGCCCCGCACCTGAATGCAGTGGTTAGGGTCGCACGGGACCTTGTGGGAGCTATCTTGGGTAATTTTTTTCACGCGTTTATCTAAGGCAACAGCACAGTTGAGCCGGTTGTCTTACGGCCTTCCAAATCCTGATGCGCCTTGACGGCATCCCCCAGCGCATAGGTCTGGTTGACCTCGATCTTGACCGCGCCCGAAATGACGACCTCGAACAGATCGGCCACATTGGCCTGTAAGGCTGCGTCGCTGGCGACATATGTATTGAGCGAGGGGCGTGTGAGGTAAAGCGACCCCTTAGCCGCCAAGACGCCTGTATCAAATCCTTTCACCGGCCCGGAGGCCGAGCCGAAGCTGACCAGCGTGCCAAAAGGGCTGAGACTATCAAGCGATGCATTAAGCGTGGCCTGGCCCACACCGTCATAGACAACTGGCACGCCCTTGCCTTCGGTCAGGTCACGGACCCGTTCTGCCACGTTTTCCTGCGTGTAATCGATTACCTCGTCGCACCCGAAAGACTTGGCCAGTGCCGCCTTCTCCGGTGTGCTTGTGGTACCGATAACCCGTACGCCGAGGTGCTTTGCCCATTGCACGGCGATCAGGCCAACGCCACCGGCCACAGCATGCCAGAGGATCGTATCGCCCGCTTTGACCTTATAGGTTTCGCGCAGCAGATATCGCGCAGTCATGCCCTTTAGCATCATGGCGGCGGCAATATTGTCTTTAATCGCGTCTGGTAGTTTTGAAAGCCTGTTGGCTGGCATGTTGCGTGCTTGAGAATAAGCCCCGATCGGCCCTGCACCGTAGGCAACTCTATCGCCCACTTTCAGCGAAGTTACGCCCGAGCCAACCGCTTCGACAACGCCCGCGGCCTCAGAGCCCAAACCGCTTGGCAAAGGCAATGGATAAGCACCGGAGCGATAATATGTATCAAGATAGTTCAATCCGATAGCGGTGTGGCGCAGGCGCACTTGACCTTGTTCCGGAGCATCAAGATTGATGTCTTCGTACTGCATGACTTCCGGACCACCGGGTTTTTGAAACTTGATCGCTTTCATTCTATTATCTTTCTCTTCGGTGGTTGTTGGCTAACTGTTAGGAAGCGGTATCACACTCTTAAAGAAGCCCAAGTCGTTAATCTGATGGGGGACTGAAGTTCGCAAACGTTCAACTCAACTAATAAGATCAACAGAAAACGCGCGAAATACTGTTGAAACCTCTGTGGCGATGGATGGTTTCTATTGCCTCAGGGCGGTCCCGCTCCAAGCGCGCCAGAATACGAGTTACGTCATTTAGCCGCCTAAGTGCACTATTGTCACCGGCGCGGGCCTGCAACGACAGTATTTTCGACTGAGCCTGTAGAGCGCGCTCAATGACATCCAGATCTTGCCCGCTGAAATTCAGCCTGTCCGTGGTCTTGAACATCTCACATCCTTTTTGAATCGTTAGCGGGCATGGGCGACGGTTAGTGGTTTTTTCGCTCTAAGCTCGACAGGTGATCAAGTTTTACCCTATTCCCGCAGGAGGATAATCCCTTCAATCAGTAAATTACTTTTACCGAGCCGTAAGAGTGGACCATTTGTGTATGTTAGAAACAGTGGTCTTTTTCCTTTCAAATTCGTGGTTGGAACAGTAAAGACGCTGCGTGATTTATCTTTTGTGGATTTGACCGTTGTCGATCCTGCCATCGCCATTTTCTCCTTCACCGAGAAGACCTTGGCGAAGAACATTTCCAATGAATTATTAGTATCCTTAACGAACGGTTCTCACTGGCAAGATCCGTGGGTACGCCAATGCCAAATGACATTTTTCGGAAGGTGCCCGGCAGACCGAAGTTCTGCGCGATGTCCGGCGGGGGAAAGCTACGATGCGGCATTTGACAGCTGAGCGGAGATCCGGTTCGAACTGCTGAGCGGTCATTGCTCGCTATGGAGTGTATGCCATCAAGGTCCGCATCGCGGGCATTTGACAAAAATATGCTGCACAATGTGCGAATGGCCGCTGTGGCGGGCTGCATTGCAGCATAAGATCAGCGATTGAAGGTCAGGTCTGGGCCGACAACGTAGGGTGTACTGCTTCAGTCCAGATCGACGCCGCCCAAGCGCGGCGCATGGACATGCGTTCGGATCAGGAACGCAGCGACCGCGCCGGCGATGGCACCGAAGAGGTGCGCTTCCCACGACACGCCGGGTTGGCCCGGAAGAACGCCCCAGAGGATGGAGCCATAAAGCGCACCGACCACCAGTGCAGCGCTCAAAGTGATCAGTGAGCGATCCACGAGGCCCCGCACGACGAGGAAGCCGAACCAGCCAAAGACAAGTCCCGACGCACCAATATGGATGGCCGAGCCGCCGAATAGCCATACAAGACCGCCGCCGAAGCCGATCACCACGGCGTTCACGGCCAGCAACGCCCGCGTGGTCGTGGCCACCAGAAGCCCACCCATAACCAAAAGCGGCGGCGTATTGGCCATCAGGTGCGCGAAGCTTCCATGCAGGAGGGGCATGGCGATGATGCCATCCAACCCACCGAAGTACCGCGGGATCAGCCCGAACGCCGGGTTCAGGCCGTAGCCGGTGATCCAATTGATGACCTGGACCGCCCATAGCAGGGCGACAAAGGCGGCAAGCGCCACAGCGCGCCGTAAAAAAGCGCGCATGTGATCCCAGTTCATCATGGCGGCGATAGTAGACGTCTCCGCAAGCCCTTCAACGGCTTTCGCGCGTTGCACAGGGTGCCACTTCCGGGAAAGGGAGTTTGAGGCGGCCAACCTTGATACGGCTCAAGAGATTGGCTTCGATCTTACACAGTGTTCCCTGGCCGCAGCGGCATGATTTCACGCTCGGGGCGCTTCAGGGCTTCGGCGTATTTGCGGGCATTGTCGTCAATCGTGCCGTGCCAAAGCTTCGAGACGAACGCGCGGGCGTCTTGGACTGTCATGTCTTTCAGCGAAGAGGACAGCGCCATGAAAAGCTCATCTTCGCTGATCGCAGCGGCGTTATGCATGGCGTCCGCGTAAAACGAAGGGTCGTTCAGGACCTGCTCGCTCAGCGGCATCCGCGCAAGGTTCTCTTCCGGGATCGCCATGAAGACCGTGTCCTGCAAGTCGGTCAGATAAGCGCGGCGCGACGTGGACACCGACTTTCCTGCTGCCTTGGCGTCTAGATATGCCTGCCTTGTCCTGTCGAGCTTCGCCCTTGCATGGGTCATGATGACTTCACGCTTTCGGGCGGGTAACGCGAATCCGGTGCAGCGCTCGATATGGGCGAGGAGATCTTCAACCTCTGCCTCAACATCAAAGCTCTCAAACCATGGAACCGTCCCTGATCTAGCCGCCACGCGCCCGCCCTCTATATTACGTCAATATATTATTGTACCGCATTTGCACCTGATCTCAAGAAGGTGGCGTCCTTCACGCAAACGGACATGGAAAAAGGGGAACCGTGGTCCCACGGCTCCCCTTTGGGTTCAGATCATTTCCCCCTCGCGCGCCGATTAGGCGACCAGCGAGAGCCCCACGCCCGCGTCCTGCGGCTGCTCACCGCTGTCGATGAACGGGATGATCGAGAAGGTCTGCCCGCCGCGCTGTTCTTCGTTCTGCACGGCGTTGACGCGCAGATCGCCATCGGGCGTGTTGATCAGCAACGAAAGGTAGTCATTGCCCGTGCGGCTGCTTTTCGCCATCCAGGCCGAGCCGACGCGGATCGGTGCGCCCCGGGGCGAGCTGACCTCGATGCGGTAATCGGGATGGGTCTCCTCGGATTTGTAGCTATTCTCGATCAGCATGAACTCCAGATCGAACATCATGTTGGCGATGTAGCCGGTGAAGGCGTTGTCGGCGTCCATGGCGGTGAGCTCGCCCGAGATCGAGCCGGATTTCATCAGGCCGTTCGAGACCAGCGGGATGATCTCGAACTCCCCGCTTTGGGTCGCGCGCGCTTCTTTCGTCTGCACCGCGTTGGCTCGGAACGGGCCGAGGCCGACATCGATCTGCATCGAGATGTAGGGGTTGCCGCTGGTATTGCCGGTCTCGTTCCAGGCCGTGCCGATGCGCACCTTGCGGCCTGATTTGTTGACTGCCGTCACTTCAAAATCCGGGCTGCGTTCGGACATCTTGGCCCGCGCTTCCAACTGGATGGCGATGTCAAAGCGCGTCGAGTGGATCATGCCGGTGTACTGAGCGGCTGCGGTCTCGACATTGCGGGTGAGGGTTCCTGCGAACATGGGATGGTTCCTTTTGGATTGGCCGGTGCCTGACGTTCTTGCCAACGCATCCGGGATTGCTTTCTCGACCCCTTGAGGGATCACAAATCAGAAAGCCTGCTTTCCTTTCAGCCCCGCCCAAGGGTCAGAGCTGCCGTCCGAGTGGGAATGCCCCCGCGCCTCCGGGTGCTACGCCCCTCCCCTGCCCGTCTGGTCTTGATTGGCTGCCCGGATTTTCTGCGGCGTCCTTCGATTGCGCGACGAAGAACTCCGTTTCTTTTCCGTTCAACCCGTGCCCGCCCCGGTCTGTCAGACCGATGCAGGTACCGTTCGGCACATAGGTGATGAGGTACTGACCGAGCCGGTCCTTATGGACAATGTAGCCGGTATTGGCCCAATGCACGGTCTGGCCGGCATCGACGGCCGCCTTGATGTCTTCGAGTGTCATGCGAACCTCCTTACGAAGAATGGTGGGGAAACGACGCAAGCAGCCCGGTCGTCCAACCGGGCTTCCATGCAGCATTTGTTTGGCAAACGGCCGAGACCTGTCAGGCGCTTCGCGTGGCTTGCGTCGCGCGCGCCGCCATCCAATCTTTCAGGCCAAGAACCGTTCGTCCGGCTGCGACCTCGGAGGCCCAGGCAACCCTTGGGTCGCCGCAGGGCTCATCGCCGGCATGCCGGTCGATATGACCATTGGCCATCCATGGCTCGGGCTGGATCCGTCGCAGCCAGTCCGCCATGCTCGGAATGCGGCCCTGGCAGTCTTCACGGATATGCTGCTCGCCGATCCAGCGCACGGGAATGTCCCGACCTGCGCTATTGGTCAGGGACAGGCCGAAGACACGTTCGGCCTCATACAGGCCTTGGGCATGGTGACGCATGGCTCGGTGCGTAAAGAGCGCGAGGTGCTCTTTCGAGGCATCGAACCAGTCATGTATGGACTGATAGTCAGACGGCACCCCGCCGAATTTCCGGGCGGAGCTTTCGGCATGATGAAGCGGATGGGCCATCTCAAAGACCCTCGTCATAGCTGTGCGAGCATTCGACATAGCGGTCCGCGTGATCGAGCGTGATGCTGTCTGCTGCAATGTCCCAAGTCAGCGTGCCATAGCCGCCCTCATTGTTCTCGAACCCCGGGTGATGGTGATAGGCGAGCGACCAGGCGAAGTCGCCAACCTCTGTGGCAAGTGGCTCCGGCAGGTTGACCTCTGCAGGCTGCACCGTCACATCCTCGACATTGCCGGAGTCGCCATAGCCTTCGTATTCGGCAGTGACCTCGCTGATGCCAAGCGCACGTAGTTGCGCGAGCAGCTCCGTTCGGGATGCCTTCAAGGTGGTTTCGCGCTCCGCGCGCCACTGAGCCGCCATTGTGGCATAATCGATCTGGGGATTGGTCATGGGTCTGTCCTCTCGTCTGAATTTGGGGGGACCGGGCGTGGCATTGGTCTGCACGCGCCCGGAAAGCGCAGACCGGTGAAACCCAGATCCGCGACGCCCGACCGGAAGCCCGCTTTGACTTTTCAGGCGGCTTGTTCTGCCGCTCTGGCGGCTCCCTGCCCGACGATCAGAGCCAGAATGCCGGCTGTGTCGATCCCGTCTCCGTGCGGCAGGAACACCCGCAACTGGAAGGCGATGATCTCGGTGAAGCAGCCGAGGGCCTTGAGGCCGTCGATCATGCCCCGATCCGCACCGCCCAACTCAAGGCGCATCTCGCCTGCGACCCGGCGACGGGTCAGGGTGAGACCCCGGCCCAGATCGACAGGTGCGGTGGTGCCGAGGGCGGCGGTCAGCATCTCCTGCGCTGTTTGCGGGTTGGACACGAGGAAGCGGGCGCGCAGCGCTGCCGCCCCTTCCTCGCTCAGCGTGCGCCCGATCATCGCCGTCGCCCCGTCAGGCGTGACCCGGTAGATGCGTTCATTGGTGGTCGGAATGTCCTTCCAGATCGGCAACAAGAGCCCGGTCAGCAGGTAGAGCTTGGTTGTGGTGGTTTTTGGCAGGGACGCTGCCTCGGCATCCCAAAGCTTTGCAAACTCGGGCCTTTCGATGTCTTCCCAGGCCGAAGACGTGAACCGCGCCTCCTCCAGGTAGCTCGACCCGTTTGGCCGCACAACCTTGCGCATCAGCGTGACGATGTCTTCGTCATACATCTGCATCGGGCGTGCCGAGATGAGCGCCGCGCGACCGGAGGCGCGATTGACCATCGGCAGCTTATCCGGATTGCGCGATATGGCCTCTTCAGCGCCCAAGACATGGACCGGGTCCGTCACCTCGAGCCCGATGATCCGCGTCACGGCGCCGGATTTCGGGCAGGTCCAGAGATCCTCTGTGGAGACCTGTTCGATCTTTTCGCCGCGCAGGGTTTCCACGCCGAGATCGAGTGTGCCCGCCGCGCGCGCCCGTTCGGTCTGATCAGCGATCCGGCGCATGAACTCGGCAAAGAGCGCGTTCTGCATATGGATGGGCAGGGCCAGAACCCGGTTGAGAAACCGCTGGATCGGCGGCAGCTCTTCGAGCAGCACCCCGTCCTTGTCGATCAGCCGCAGGGCTGTCCAATCGGTGAAACTCTCGTAGCTCATCGCCTCAGCGCGCCCGGCGGCAAGATCGGCGAAATACCCACGCAGCGCAGACCGGGCGATCGGGCTTTCGAGATTGTCCTCCTCACGGAACATGCCCTGCGAGCCGGTCTCGCGCTGGCCCTTGGTCAGGGCCCCCAGCTGGTCGAGGCGCTTGGCTATCGTCGAGGTGAAACGCTTCTCGCCATGCACATCCGAGGTGCAGACCCGGAAGAAAGGCGCGCTGACCTGGGCCGAGCGATGGGTGCGCCCAAGCCCCTGGATTGCCGCATCGGCGCGCCAGCCGGGTTCCAGCAGGTAGTGCCGCCGCCGCTTCTGGTTTTTCGCCGTCTTTGCGGCATGATAGGAACGGCCCGTCCCGCCCGCATCGGAGAAGATCAGGATATCCTTTTCGCCGTCCATGAAGGCCTGGGTCTCGGAGGAATTGCTGCTGGCGGCGCGCTTTTCGATGAAGAGATGGCCGTCCTCGGCCTTGAGGGGCCGGATCGATCGGCCCGTGACTTCTGCGACGGCCTCGTCGCTAAAGGCCCAGAGGATCTGGTCGAGCGCTGCGGGGATCGGGGCCAGCGTCATTAGCTCCATCATGGCCGCGTCACGCAGAGCGAGCGCCTCGCGCGAGACGACCAGCGCGCCAGTTTCATCGCGGAGCGGCTCGGCCACCATATTGCCGTCGATCTCGACCAGCTTTTGCGCATGGATTGGGAAGGCCTGTTCGAGGTAGCCAAGCACATAATCACGCGGCGTCAAGGCACCCTCAACGAGCTCATCCTCGGGGTCCATCGTTTCAAGCCGGCGTTTCAGCAGGCTCTCGCCTGTCGAAACCACCTGGATGACGCAGGCGTTGCCCGCCGCCAGATCATCCTCGATCGCGCGGATGATGGTCGGGGCCTTCATGCCCATCAGGAGATGGTTGAAGAAACGCTGCTTCGTGCTCTCGAAGCGGGACTTGGCCGAGGCGCGAGCGGCCGAGGCATTGGTCTCGCCAGAGGCGTCGTTGACGCCGGTCGCCGTCAGCGCGGCTTCGAGATTGTGGTGGATCGTCCGAAACGAAGCCGCGTATGCGTCGTAGATCTCGATCTGGGCCGGAGTGAGCGCGTGTTCGAGCACGTCATACTCCACCCCATCAAAACTGAGGGCGCGCGCCGTGTAGAGCCCGAGCGTCTTGAGATCACGGGCGACCACTTCCATCGCCGCGACACCGCCCGCCTCCATCGCCGAGACGAAGCTCTCGCGGCTTGGACATGGGTATTCGGGCCCCTGCCCCCAGAGACCGAGACGCGCGGCATAGGCCAGGTTGTGCACGCTCGTGGCGCCGGTAGCCGAGATGTAGAAGACGCGAGCGCGGGGTGCGGCGAGTTGCAGACGCAGGCCCGCAAGGCCCTGCTGGGAGGGTTTGACCCCCCTGCCCTGCTCGGACCCAGCCGCGTTCTGCATGGCATGGGCTTCATCAAAAGCCAGCACGCCATCAAAGTCTCCGCCCATCCAGTCGAGAATCTGGCTGAGCCGCGTGGTGCCGCATTTGCCCGCGGACCGCAGCGTGGCGTAGGTGACGAAGAGGATCCCGTCGCCCATCGGGACGGGCTGGTCCGGTTTCCATTTGGAGAGCGGCTGGATGTCGGCTGGCGAGCCGCCGAGATCGGTCCAGTCGCGGATGGCGTCCTCGATAAGCGTGGCGGATTTGGAAACCCAGATCGCCTTCCTGCGCCCGGAAAGCCAGTTCACGAGAATGAGCCCCGCGCATTCGCGGCCCTTGCCGCAACCGGTGCCGTCGCCGAGGAAATAACCAAGGCGATAGGCCCGTGCGTCTGGATCATCATCGGCGCGCGTCGGCTTGGTCTGGTCGTCATCGATGGTAAACCGACCGGGCAGATCACGCCCATGGGCATCATGCGCCATGATGATGGTCTCGAGCTGCGCCTCGGAGAGATGTCCCTCCTCGATCAACCGTGCGGGCAGGCGCAAGTCATCACTGCCCGTGTTTGAGGGCATGGGCGGGGCAACCGAGGCCATGGCGATGCTTTCGACCAGCGGCGTGGGATGTTCCTGCGCACCCGCGATCTCGATCCGCTGCGGACGGTAGCGCGCATAGATGTCCGAGATCGGCATGTTGTCGCGCGGGATATCAAGGCTCGTGAAAACTAGCGGGACAACGGCATTGGCCCTGGCTGTGGGGGCGGTGATAACACCGGCAGCGGTCTTGCGCGGGACAGATGATCGAACGGTCGGCCGAGCATGAGGGATCGCTTCAACCCGTTGGGCCGGGCTCATCTCGGTCCGTGTTGCGGCCACAGCATCGACATATGCCAAGGCTTCATCCAGATCCCGCACAGGGACGCGGATCATTTCGCCGTCCTCCTGCACCTTGTCGAAGACCATGAGCTGGGTTTCGACAGAGGTGCCGAGCTTGCGGTAGACCTGCCCCGGCATCGTCAGCGCCAATCGTGGCGTCAGGAGACCGCAGGCGCGGGACCAATGCGCGGCATCGCGTTCGGGCGTGAACCCCGGCGGCATGATCGCCACAAGCCGCCCGCCGGGTGCCAGACGCTTTGCAGCCGCGATGAGATGCTTGGCGGCGATGTGTTTGTCCCGGGCGCGATCGACCGAGGAGGCGAAGGGCGGATTCATCACCACGACGTCGGGTAGAACCGGCGTTTGCAGCAGATCATCGATATGCTCGCCGTCATGGCCTGTGACCTCGCCGCCGAAAACCGCGCGCAGGAGGCGCTGGCGAAAGGGGTCGATTTCATTGAGCACAAGCGTGGCACCGGCCCGGGCAGCGAAAGCGGCCAGGGCACCAGTGCCAGCCGAGGGTTCCAGCACGGTCTCGCCCTTGCGGATCGCCGCCGCCCGTAAGACCAGCGCCGCGAATGCCAGCGGCGTGGAAAACTGCTGGAGCCGGATTTGCTGCTCTGACCGGCGCGTTTCCGTCAGGAGCCGTGAGGCAAGCAGCTTTGCAGCGGCCATGTCACCTGCCGCGCCGTCCCCACGCAGCAGCACCTGGACAGCCGCGGCCTGCATCAGGTCATATGCCATGCGCCAGTCCCAGGCACCGCCGGCATCGCTGCCATGAAACGTCTCGCGCATGATGCGCGCGAGCGCTGAGCTGCGCAGGGGTTGGTGGTCGACCTCCGCGCCGATCTGCGCGATGGCAGAGACGAGATCAGTGTCGGAGATTGGGAATGCCGGGTTTGCCGGATTGGGCTTGGTCATGGGGGTTTCCTTTGGATCAGGGTCTGAGTTCCAAAGGACAAAAAGCCCGCTTTCGCTTTTCAGGGGATCCGGCCCAAAAGCTATTAAGAAGGGCGGGCCGTCAACGCAATCCGCCCTCCTCAGCAACAAAGAGAAAGCCACGCAGCAAAACCGCCGAACTTGTTGATCAATAAAGCCGACATTGAGGCGGCGCGCGGCGACCGGCCGCTAGGAGCCCACTTTGACCGATGCTGCACAAAGGATGTATGGCTGCTTTCGAGGGCGGTAGAAAACCTGCTTGATCGCTGCCGCGAGCGGAAGGAAAGCGCAGCCGATCTGTTGGAACGCGTGAAGCAGAAGGCGATCTAATCGAACGTTTCAGCGCTTCACCCCGTCTGCGGCCGCCTCTCTAATACTGCGCGGTGCCCAGAGAATAATACCTGCACCGACAAGGCAAATTACCGCTCCGATAACATCCAATTGATCAGGGCGATGGCCTTCCACACCCCATAGCCACAACAGGGACGATACGATGTAGATGCCCCCGTAAACAGCATAGGCGCGTCCCGCCTGGTCAGCCGGACTGAGGGTCAAAAGCCATGCAAAAGCCGCGAGGGACAGCATCCCCGGCACCACCCAGAACACGCTCTTGTCCAGCCGAAACCAAGCCCAGAAGGCAAAACATCCGGCGATTTCGGCCAGCGCGGCCACGAAGTAAATCAGAATTGTTTTCATTGGGTCAGACTTACGTATCCAAGCAATCGGGTCTATTCCTTAACATCCATTCGCGCGAGAATGATGGCTTGTCCAAATGCCGCTAACAGAGCAGTCGCGAAGACTATCCATGTTCCCAGTGCGGCGACGGCAAAGCCTCCGACGAGCGGGAGAACGAAAGCGGGTGCCGTAAGCGCGTTGAAATACCCGCTATAGGCTGGACGTTGGTCGTCCGGCGAGATCTCCATCAGCAGCCCGATGACGGCAATCGTCAGCCCATTCATTAATGCGCCGAGAACGAAGAATACGACAAGCAGGATTGGTACGAGTGCCTCCGCCGGAACGGGTATGAGCAAAAGAACCAGAAGGGCGATTGGCGGTGCGGTGCGGGCAACTGCGATCCCGCGCATCAGGCTCAGTTTGCCCCGGCTATCGCCCCACCAGCCCCAAAGTGGATTGCCCACGAGGGCCCCGATGGTCTGGGCACCGAGCAGAAGTGCTACGTTTTCAAACCCCACCCCAAGCTTGTCGGCGGCGACGATAAAGAACGGCGCTGCGATGAGAACTGCACCTCCGCACCATTGCGCAAAAACGAAGCGGCGGAACACTGGGTCTTCTCGGAAGGTCACAGCACCCTCACGCAGGTAGGCGGTAAAACTCCCGGCCACTTTGAGGGGTGTATTTCGCTCAGGCTCGCCCATCACGGTGAAGATGAATGACGAAAGCAACATCAGGATCGCCGCGATCCCCAGCACGGCGGCATAGGATGCTGGAAATTCAAGCGTCCGCAACAGCCTGTCTGCCAACGCCGCGACGAAAAGCGCTATGACCCCTCCGCCGAAGAAGCGGATCGAAAGCATCCTGCTCCGGTGTTCTGACGGGACGGATCGGGCAACGATATCATTGTAAGGAACACCGACGATGCCGCTGAGGAAAGCGTAAAGAACCCAAAGTCCAAGGGTCGCGGCACCGAGTGTGACATGAGCCCAACCAGCGGTCGCGCCAATCCAGAGAACAATTGCGAGGATTGCAATGGCCGCCGTCCGTCCAAACGCACCGACGACATAGAATGGCATTGAAGACGCACCGCGACCGGCGAAGTAGCCAACGAAGAGTTGGGGCAGAAGCCAGCCGAGGCGCAAAATCGTAGACACCGCGCCTACGGCGACCGAACTTCCAGTAAGTTGATAAACCAGCGCCGACATCACCGTTGCGCTGTCCACCGCCGCCGATCCTGCCTGGAACGCGGTGCCTGCGCCAGCTACGTGCCAGAAGCGACGGCGAGGCGTCATATCCCGCTCCAATTGATGGGCTCGACAAACAGACCAAACCAAACAGACCAGATGCCAAGCCCGACGAAGATCGCGCCCAATAGCCAACGACGCGGTCGCAGCCAATCGGCAAGCCGATCAAGGGGCCTGGCAAGGCTGGGAACAATAGAGAGTGGCAACAACGGGAGCGACAGCGCGAAGGCGAAGACCGCCATCATCACAAACCCGGTCATGGCCGACCCGCTTACAGTTGCGGCACCCATCAATCCAAACAGGATTGGGGCTGCGCAGGCCGGAATGTTAAGTCCGAACGCCAACCCCTGAACGAGCGGGTTGGATGCCGCCTTCCAGCGCTCCGGCGCGAATCCAATGCGGCGGCGCATCGATTTGTCCCACCCCGCGAAGATCGCAAGACCAAGGCCGAGGTAAATTGCACCAAAAATGAGCCACGCGCCAGTCTGTACACCGATAAGGCGTTGGCCCAGCACGACGATCATCCCGCCAAATCCCCCCATCACGACGAGCCTGGCCAGAAGAAAGGTCATCGCCGCGCCGAACCGCTGCCCCATCGGGCGAGACCTCTGGCCTCCCAGAAACAACATGTGAGCGCCGATCGTGCAGGGTTCGATGAAACCGAGCAGGCCAAGGCCAAATGCAAGCAACAGGGCCTGATAGGTGAGATCCATAAATGTCTTTCATTGTATGATAAGTTTGATGATGGGCCTTCCACCAACCATAAGGTCAAGCGCTGTTCTTGATGCCAAGCAGGCATTTGTATTTGACCGCGCGTTCAGTGGGTTCCGCCAACTTTCAAATCAGAGCAGCGAGCCCAAATCCGATCCGACGCTGGGATAGACGGCGGTCATCGACTTGAGCTGCTTTGCGGTCAGTCCCAACTTCATCGCCAAGCCGAAAAAGTTGATCAACTCACCATATTCCGGTCCGAATAGGTGTGCGCCGAGCAACTTGCCGTCCGACCTATCCACCAACACCTTTGCGGCGGCGGATTTTTCTCCAATTCGGTAGTTGGAATACCAGCCGCCCGTATCAGTGAACCGGACATCGACATCATAACCGGCCTCTTTGGCTTCAGCCTCCAACATGCCGACGCGGGCCAGTTCGGGTACCGTAAACACTGCGGTCGGGATGCCGGAATAATCCGGCAAGATCTTCTGATCCTTGAGCATGTTCGAGGCCGCGACCTTACCTTCGATCACGGCAACGGGCGTCAGCGGCATTCCCTTGGTATCGGCGGAATCTCCAGCTGCAAAGACGGCGGCGTTCGTCGTACTTTGCAGATGCGGAGCCACAACGATGCCCTTGTCGCCATACGCGACATCGGCGGCCTCAAGGTTCAGATCGGCAAGAGCGGCGATGCGACCCGCGCCATGCACGACCAGATCGGTCTCAATGGTCGTTGTGTTGTCGCCTGTCTTCACTTCAACGGCAAAACCCGCACCGGAGGTTGTGATCGAGACGATTTCGGTTTCTCGTTGCAGGTCCACACCAACAGCGGCACTGCGCGCGATCAGCATCTCGACCAGATCAGGGTCAAAAGCGTTCAGCGGGCGGGCACCGCGATCTACGATGACAGGCTCGGCCCCAGCACGTGCGGCGATATGCGCAAACTCAAAAGATACGAAGCCGCCACCGACAAACAGGATACGCTTGGGCAAAGCCTCAAGATTGAGAAAATCCGTGCTGTCGATCATCAGATCGGCACCGGCGAAGGTGACAGGTCTCGGGATCGCTCCAGCGGCGATAAGGAAACGTTTCGATTGATAGGACTGCCCGTCAACTTCGAGCGCGTTGGCACCGGTGAACCGCGCGGCACCGTGCAACGTCTCGACGCCGTTTCCGGTCAGACCCTTTTCCATCTTGTCCGGCACCGGATCGGTAAAACCACGTTTGTGAGCCATCAGATCGGACCAGTTGATCTTTAGTCCGCTGGGATCGATCCCTTTGCCGTCCATCAACCGTGCGGCATCGACGATTTCAGCGCCACGCCGCAATATTTTCTTAGGATCGCAACCACGCAAGGCGCAGGTGCCGCCGTAGGGCAGCGCATCCACGATGGCCACGCGCCAGCCTGCCGCACCGCATTTGTTCGCCGCCGCAACCCCGGCCATGCCCGCCCCGATAACGATCAGGTCATACGTCTCACTCATATTTAGATCCTTCTTACGTGTCTTTATCCGGCGCAGCAGCTAAGTTTTGCCACGTCCATATCGAAAGTCTGCGCGGCCAATTTCAGGCCCTCGACCGTCGTCAGATAGGGAAAGATCGTTGCGCCCAAGTCTTTGGTCGTCATGCCGAACTTCAACGCCATGACCAGTGTCTGGATCGTGTCCGATCCTTCGGGTGCGATGATTTGGCCACCAAGCAGTTTGTCGGTTTTCTTATCCGCCACAAGCTTGATCAATCCACGTGTGTCGCGGGCGGCAAGAGCGCGCGGGACCTGATCGAGTGGCACGACCGAAGTCTTCACGTCGAACCCTGCGTCGCGAGCCTGTTGCTCGCTCAGCCCGACCCCGGCAATCTGTGGATCGGAGAACACGACCCAGGGCATGGCAGAATTGTCATAGCGCTGATCATCGCCCAGAACGGCGTTCTTCACAGCCAATTTTGCCCCGTAGGCTGCCATATAGACGAACTGGTCGCGGTCTGTCACGTCGCCCGCCGCATAGATGCCGGGCACCGACGTCTGCATGTCGTCGCCGATGACGATGGACCCGCGCGCGTCGGTTTTCACGCCGACCTCGTCCAAACCCATACTGTCGGTATTGGCACGCCGACCTGCGGTCGAAACAAGATGATCCGCCGTGACCTCGACAGGCTCGCCGCCCTGCATAACCCGCAAGGTCACGCCCGACGCGTCACGTCTGACGTTCTCATAACTCAGGCCGGTCAGCAGGGTGATCCCCTCGGCGGCAAAAGCGTCCGTCAAAGCCCCGGACACTTCCGGTTCGGCACCGGGAAGCAGGTGTGACCGTGTCACCAGCGTGACCTTCACGCCCATCCGGCTCATCATCTGCGCCAGTTCCGCCCCGATGTAGCCCGCCCCGATAAAAATCAGACTTTCCGGCAGGGTTTCAAGCTCCAGCAAGCTGGTGCTATCGAGTGCGCCGACCTCCTCGATTCCGTCAATCGTCGGCAGGACCGGATGACCACCGGTTGCAATGATCATTTTCATTGCGGTCAACGTGCGACCCCCGACGATGACGCCACCCTCGATCAGCCGCGCCGGACCAGTATCGATATAATCGACACCCGCGTATTCCGGCAGCAGGTCTGCGTATTTCTTCTGACGCAAGGTCGCGACCAGATCGTCTTTCGACTCGATCAGCGTGTGCCAGTCATCGAGTTGTGCGTGACCGGACAGGCCAGGAAACCGCTTGGCGGCATGTGCGCCATGG
The DNA here is from genome assembly GCF_000961715.1 of Roseovarius sp. BRH_c41. NCBI lineage: Bacteria > Pseudomonadati > Pseudomonadota > Alphaproteobacteria > Rhodobacterales > Roseobacteraceae > Roseovarius > Roseovarius sp. BRH_c41. The sequence continues at coordinate 122,490 of NZ_LADY01000050.1, forward strand.
ATCGCCTCAGCGGCGCGGATCATTGCCTTGGACGGCACACAGCCGACGTTCACGCAGGTGCCGCCGATGGTGCCATGCCCGACAAGTGCGACACGTTTTCCCGCGTCAGCAGCGGTGATTGAAGCGGAGAAACCCGCCGAGCCTGCGCCGATGACGATAAGGTCGTATCCGCCATTTCCATCATCATTCTTGTTGATATCTTTCATTTCAGCGCGCCTCGTGCAGATCAGAGTTTTTTCGTTTGGCAACGACCAGATAAATGATCGCACCAATGGCTATGAGCGGTGTCAGCATGCCAAGCATTCCGAAGAACATGCCAATCCCTGTGCAAGATCCCATCATCATTGTGTCGCTTCCTTGGATTTCATTTTATTGAGGTAGAAAGCGTAGACGCCGACAGCCACGAAAGCGCCGACCGTAATGCGCAGCGCGAAACGGAACTCGATCCAGATGATGAGGATCGACAGAGCAGCGGCAATCGCCGTCGCCCAGAGTTTCGGGTTCGGCCCCACGCGCCCGGCGCGCAGCCAGAGCGCTTGCGCCACGACGGCAAGGCAAAAGAACAAAAGCGGGAACAGCGCGTAGTCGAGCCAACCGGTCAAAGCCGACAGGCCGACACCGGCCACAACGACGACCAGGAGGGGTGTGAAGCAGCACAGGGCCGCAAAGAGTGCGCCACCCAGCCCCCATTTTAGCAAGCGGTCGGGGTTCTCAATGTTCTGGGTCAAGTAGCGCTCTTTCTTTCTGGAGAATGATTGGAAATCGAGGTGCGGCCATTGGCGGACCGCCGGAATTCACGAACGACAAGGAAGGCGAGCGCCACAACCAGTGCGACGGCTATCCAGCCAAGCCCCGACATCCACGCTGCGAGGCCGCCGAACGCCGCAGCAAGCAGAGCTGTGCCGCCACCGCAGCACACGATCACGACCGGAGTCGCAACTCCGAAACCCAGTAGCCCGCCCATAAGGTTGTCACGCATTGCAAATTTCCCCGTGGTTAGGACGCCGTGTCCGGCAGAGCCTGGGCGGGGTAGCCATTTGCCGCCACTGCATCGATGATGCTGTCCACGCTGGTCTCGGCATCATCGAAGGTGACACTGTAAACGCCCTGTCCATACTCGGGACCGTCAACGAAGTCGTCGATCTGGACCGATGGAACGCCGCGCATCGAACTGGCAACGATGAACGAACAGGAGGGGCAGGTCAGTTCGCCGACTGCAATCTCGACGGTGCGCTCTTCGGCAAAAGCCGCTGGGGCAAACGCAGCAATGGCCAGCGTTGACGATAACAGTACGTGTTTCATGATTTTGTTCCTTGTTTAGAATTTCAGAATGAAGGGCGTGATGTAGGGAAAGGCCATCGCTACCGCGACGATTGCGGCGGCGGCCCAAAGTGTCACCCGCATCACAGTCCGGTTGATTGGCCGGGCACAGGTGCCATCGGCGCAGGCGTCCGTATTCACCGGCTTGTATGCCTTGTAGAACCCGTATCCGAGAAACGCGGCACTTAGCGCGAAAGTGTACCATTTGTAGGCATAGAACGCCCCGAGCTGCGCGATGAAGACGCCAGTCACGCCGAAACTCACCAGCACAAGCGGCAGAATACAGCACGAGGTCATCGCCAACGCACCGAGAACGCCGAAGCCGGTCGCACCCCAGCCTTTCGCGCTGTCATCGCCAACCTGACGCACGTGGCCGGATTTATGGTCTGAAATACTTTGCTCCATCGAATCGCCCTTGTTCTGTTCTTTCCATCGTTCTACGGTCTGTAGTTGATACAGGCTCAAGGGATTTCTGCGGATAATGGATAACAGAAGCGTGAAAGCACTCCGGCGGGTCGATCTAGCACGGGCCACGGGCTGCAATCTCGAAACCATCCGCTACTACGAGACGGTCGGTATCATGCCCGACCCACCGCGCACCGCAAAAGGGTATCGAAGCTATGATGATATTCATGTCAAACGGTTGAAGTTCGTCATGCGGTCCCGCGATCTCGGTTTCTCCCTGGAAGAAATTCGCGGGCTGCTCGGGTTGGTCGATGACCGGTCTCAAACCTGCGCTCAGGTCCAGACCGTTGCTGAGACGCATCTTGAAGATGTGCAGGCGAAAATAGCCGATCTCACGCGGATCGAACGTGTCCTGTCGGAAACCGTCGCTCGATGTACAGGCGACGCCGCACCAGAATGTGCGGTGATTGACGCACTTCTCGAAGGTTAGTCCACCCTGAAAAAAGGGAACAACGGACCTTCGTGCATCGCGCAGCGAAAGCCCGGAAAGTCCGCATCTTACCAGTTCGTACACGATGCAGCGAACGGCAGGTGTACGGATAGGGAGGGACTTCTGAGAATTTCATCGTACCAGCCATATGACACACCAATGTCGCCTCTTTCACTCGGCTCAAGGGTGACGGGAGATAATATCGCAGAACGAGCCCCTTACTGGCAGCCTTAGCGGGGGATTCTGCCCCCTCCGGAATTCGACCCCACTTACCGATCAGGCGCCGCTTCAAGGGACGTCTCGAACCGCTTGTCCGCCGCCACTGCTTCTTTCAAGAGCGCGTCGAAATTGTCAGGTGGATTGCCATCTTCCAGCATCCCTTTGAACGTCGCATAGGCATCCGTCTTGCTGCCGTAGGCGCGCAGGGTCTTGTCGTCATTCACCCATGCCACCACGATGACCTTCGCATCGCTGTTGAAGCGGTAGAACAACCGATACTGCTGGAAGAATTTCGCCCGGAACCAGTGCTTGCGGTGGTCGCCGAGTGTGCCGCCTTGCCGGAAGGCTGCGGCACCCGGATCTGCCGGTATGGCCTCGGTCACCAGCTTGAAGATGGCGGCCAGCCGTTTCGTGGAATTTTTCTTGCGCCAGGTCTTGGGATCGCGTGCCTTACGCGCCTCGACCTCCAGGGTCAGCCCTTCGAGCTGGTCCAGAAAGAGCGGATGCGCATAAATCGACCATCCGTTTACGACAAGGGGCGCTTGGGCGGGCACGCTATCGCCGCTCATTCATCCTCGAGCGATAGCGGCGCATCGAGATCGACGTCAACGTCTCCGACCAGTGCTGCAAGACGGTCATGCAAAGCCCCATCGAACGCCCGAATGCGGTCCGGATGCGCCTTGATATCGGCCTCGACAAAATCGAGAAAGGCTCCGAGCACGGGATCTTCCTCGTCGCTGCGCACGGGCTCGATATAGACCCTGCCACTCGGCTCGGTGCAGTAACGAATCTGGTCGCCCTTGCCCAGCTTGAGCTGTTTGCGCACACCCGCCGGCACGGTCGTCTGATACCGATCCGTGAGTTTCGAGACATCTTGTGCGAGCGCTGTCATGGCAGTCTCCTGAAAGAGAGGGATCTTTGCTGCCTGCGATAGGTAATGCATTTGCATTGCCTTGTCAAGACAAGCCGCAGCATCTGCTGTCGCCGGGCAGGTCGATGAACCGTCCGGCGCAGGACCTAATTTCGCCCCGCCAGGAACTCCGCCAGCACCGGGCTAGCCGCTCCTTTCGCGGAGCTGAGCAACTCCGAGCCCACAAGCGAGGCCCTTGAGAGCCGCACGAGCCCACCGGTTTCCTCGATGCGGTAGCAGCGGCGTTTTTGCCGCCCCCGCTTGTAGTACGTCGCGGTGACAATCTGGCAGGTGCTGCCATCGGTGAGCGTCACAGGTGCTGCGAGCTTGATCTTGTCGCCTTCCTCGTAGTCCGGGATCGACGCCCAATCCCGGCAGCGCTGACGCCAGTCCTGGGCGTAGCTGTCCGGGTCTTTCAGGTCGGAGAGGAGCACGATCAGCCCAAGGGGAGCACGAGATTCATTCGGGCCAGCGCTTTCCTCCATGTCCTTGTAGCCCCAGCAGCCGTCATCATATCGGGTAAGGAATACGGCGGCGAAAGTGATGGAGCCATCCGCATCGGTGACATAGGTCGTGTCTTCGACAGGGGTGCCGTCGATACTTGTGACCTTTGCCGCCGCGTACCAAGTCGAACCCACCTTGCAGGCCTTGACCAGTTCGGTTTTGCGCGTGTCGCCCTCGAACGTGCAGAGTCGGGCAATCTCCGCTTTTTCGTCTGCGTAGGTCTGGACGCGGCCATCGGTGTAGAAGAGCCATCCCATTTCAGAGTCCTTTCTCTCGTTTGGGAAAATTGTTGTCGCCAATGTCCCGAGAGGGCCGCAGGCCCGGCAGGGTATTGGCGATGCTTGTTTGAGAATGGGCGCGTTACGCCACCCTCCGGTCATCGATTTCCATCAGGGCATCGAGCGGCACGCGGTATGGCTGCATGGCGTCGAAATCCTCGCAATTGCCGCAGTTCTGCACGATCGCGAAGGTGTCGCAGGCATCCTTCAGGATGACCCGGAAGGTGCCGCCGAGGCCCGAGGGCACCTCGTAGGTCCCGCCGATGAGATAATCCGAGGCCCGGCGTACGAAGACGCGAATGCTGTGGCCATCGGTGGCGAGCCGGATCGCCCCCCGCCCCCGGTCGAAGAGCACCTGCACGTCATCCAGGATGTCGGTGTAGAACTGGCCGGTCAGATCACGAAACGCCATGCGGCGCTGCGCCATCCAGTCGGTGTCCCGAAACGGGTTCATGCCGTCGGCGAAGGCGAAGGAGGGATCGGCCTGCTCGGTGGTAACGATACGGGTGGTCGTGCCATCGATGCCGTTTGAGCGCAGATGCACACCATTGCCGACGATGAGGATCAGGGCCGGCCTGTCCACGGGCCCGTTCCAGTTGGGCAGGAAGGTCGTGCAGGCACGCGCATGTGCGATTTGCGCCGCAACAGCGGAGGCAGAGAACTTGAGAATAGCCATGGGGATGTCTTTCTGTTCGGTTTGGAAGGGTCGACCCGCGCGGGCGGCATGGTCCACGCGCGGGTCGCGTGAGGACTCAGGCCGCTTGCGCGATGTCGCCGTCAGGCTCCGGGGTTTCCGCAGCGGGCTCCGCCTCATCAAAGGCGACACCGGCGGTCTGCATCATGGGCGGACACCAGGCGGCCACGGCAGCGCGCTGCGCGTCCGTGAGCGTCGCGAAGGGATCGGCGAAGAGCTTGTCGCAGAAGGCGACGATCTCCTTCTTGCTCGACGAGGCGAGCGTCACCGCCTCCTGGGCCAGACCCAGATCCTCGCCGAGGATCTTCAGAAGCCAGGCCTTCTTGAAGCGGTTGAAGAGCGCCGCGTTCGGCGTCCAATGCGCGCGAATGTCGGGCATGATCTCAATCTCGAAATCATGCATCAGGCTGTCGCGCTGTCGGTCCCGCGCGAAGCAGGACTGCGTGGTGCTGGCCGTGGCATAGGCGACGAGCTTGGCCTTCTCCCCTGCCTCCAGCGCGCGAAACGCCGCGAACTGATCGGCGGGCGTGCGGGTGTCATCGAGCCAGGACGGATCAAGCGCATCATGCGCCGCCGCCACCTGCTCGAGCGAGGTCTCGTCGATCTCGTCCATCTTGGCATGGCTGCGGTATTCCTTGCGGGCCTCGACCTTGATCGCCTGCGTGACACTCATGCCGCTGGCCAGAACATCACTGACCAGCTTGAAGAGCGTCAGATCGAGCGTGGCTTCCGGATGCAGCGCCATCGCGGCCCCAAGCGCCATGGCTCGCTCGGTCTTGAGGTCCTCAGCCAGTGAGGCTGGGTAGGTGATTTCGCCGGCGTCCGGGGCCTCCTCCCCGGTCGGGCTAGCCGAGGAGCCGCGCGCGCCCTCCTCTTTGACGGTGTCTTCCTGGCGGACGAGACCAACATGGAGCGTGATCTGCCCACCCTGCCACGAGGCTATCACCCCAGATCGCGCTAGGTCCTCGGCGCTGTAGGCCTCCTGCAGGTCGCGGGCTTCCTCTTCCAGAGCGTCGACGCGGTCGTAAAGGGCATTGTAGGCACCGTCCTCGAGCCCCTCGTCCTCCATTTCGAGCTGCAATTTCTCAAGCTCGGCGGTGATTTCATCCACGCGCTTCTGGGCGGCCTCGTCGGGCTCGATCGGGCCGGGATAGACGCGGCCGTAGTCGGCCATTGTCGCGTAATCATACCGCACCATCGCATCGGCCCAGGCAAAGCCCAGCCTCGTGCGGGCCTCTTCGGCAGCCGCACCGAGCTTCTCGAGCAAGATGGTCTCGACCAGTGCTGCATCCTCGAGCACGGAATGTTCTTCCAGAAGATCGGCCGCGACGGCGCCGCCCCGCGCCTCGTAGTCCGCGCGCACGAAGGCCCCGATATCGTCGCTGACCTGCACGCCGCGGGATTTGAGCGCCTGTCGAACGGTATAGGCCTGCAGATAGCCTCCGTCCTTCGTGAGCGCCTCGAAGACCTCGCGCTGCGCCTCCTGGCTCGGGTGCTCGGCAAAGGCTTTCATCGTGTCGAGCGTGATCACCTTGCCCCGTGCCGCGGCGCGGATGTCGGGGTGGATAAGGCCATAGCGCAACCGGCCTTTCACGGCGGCCACCGTGGTACCGAAGGTCTTTGCGATGGTCTCGGGCGTCTGGTCGTCGACCTCCATCATCCGCGCGAAAGCCTCGAACTCGTCGATTGCGTTCATCGGTGCCTGCGTGATGTTCTCGGCAAGCGACAGCGCAGTGGTGACGTCACAGTCGTCAGGGACAAGGCGGCAGTCGACTTTGGTTTTCGCCATGAACCCCTTGGTGGCCTTGTCGGCAACCAGCTCCTTCAGCGCAGCATGGCGTCGGCCACCGGCGAGGACAGCATATTTGCCGTCAAGCTTCTGGACCAAGAGCGGCTGGAGCAGGCCCAGCACAGCGATGCTGGCCTTCAGATGCGCGATGTTCTCGGGATCATAGGTTTCCGGCGCGTTGCTGCGCACATTGGCAGGATGCGGGACCAGATCGCCGATGGCGACGGTGAGAGGGGCAAAGCTTGTGGTCATGGGATATCCTTCCAGGTGAGTGAGGTGAGGCCCGCGCGCGCGCGTGACCAATCCCCGGCTTCAGGGATCACCACGACAAAAGGCCCGCTTTGCCTTTTTGAGGGGCAGCGGGCCTTCATCGTCTCAGATGTCAGGGGGGAGGAGTCCCCTGCCCTTCTACCAGTCGCGCGCCAGCATGATGGTCAGCACGCGCATGGTGGTGGCAGGATTGTCCGGGGTCTCAGCCCCGTAGCGGAAGTCCGAGTCTGCTTCATAGAGATCGATCTTCCAGAACACGGTCTCTCCCCGGATCTCGACCGCCCCGAAATCGTGCCATCCCTCGGGATCATTCTCAGGCTCGAATGTGGCAAACTCACCGGTCGCCTTCACCGCCTCGGCCATGAAGCCGTCACCGGCCTCCACAAGCGCGCGGGTTACATGCATCCGGCCCTGGATGGGCTGCGCGGGCGGCACCCCAAGGCATGCAAGTTTGCGAAACGCGTCGTTCTGCACCGCGATCACGGTCGGATCCGGACGGTCTGGCTGGGGTTGAACATTCATGGACATGGGGATCTCCTTTGAGAGGTTTGAAACACCCTTCTCAAAGCCCGCTTTTTCTTTTCTGCTTGGCGTATGAATCGAGGCCGAAGCCGCCCTACCCGAACAGCCCTTTGGGTCTGTAATTCGGGTTGGGGATGGTTTCGATCCAGCCGCCTTGTTCTTTGATGCTCTCGAGCGCTGCCGAGAGCGGATAAGCGCCCTCGGCAGCGCTCCACCAATAGGCACCGCGCTTGAAGGTGATGATCTTGCGGCGGCCGTCGTTGAAGCAGGCCACCCGCAGCGTCTTGGGTTCCTTACGTGACATGGGAGTCTCCGTTCTCCGTGTGGTCAGGCGGCCTCGGCACTGCGCCCTGCCCTGCCCGTCTCCGATCTGGCAATCAGATAGTCGCAGGCTCGCTGCGCATCTGCTGCGTGCTTGAAGATCGCACCCTTGTCCGACCGAAGAACGCGCAACCAGTTGTGGAGATAGGCGGCATTCATCTCGAGCGTATGCGCCGTGAAGCCGAGCGTCTGACCCAGGAACACCGAGGTCAATTCCGCGACGATCTCCTCGCGCGCATAGGACGTGTTGCCAAACTTCGAGAACCCGAAATCACGGTTCAGTCGATGGGGTGCTTTCGTGGCATGGGCCAGCTCGTGCGCCCAGACCCCGTAGAAATTGCGCGGGTCCTGGAACCGCGTGATGGACGGCATGTAGACCTTGTCCACGGGTGGCAAATAGTACGCCTCCGTGCCCGTGAAGACGGTCGTGATGTCGATGGCGTCGAAAAACGCCTGCATGTGCGGGATGGGCTCTGACGGCGGATGCTCGGGCACGGGCTCCGGGTCGGGGAAGAAGCTGTCGGGCAAGCCCTCGATCTGGCAGGCATTGAACACGCGGTAGGATTTCTGGAAGCGGAAGATACGGGCTCCCTCGGAGTGATCATCCGCGTCGCTGCGGTCATGCTCATCGCCGCCGGCGTCCCTCCGGCTTTGACCGTAGTAAACGACGACAGAGGACTTCTCGCCCTTGCGAACCTTTGCGTCCAAGGCATTGGCCTGCGGCAACGTCATCCAGAAGGGAGAGCTGTGGCCCGCCATCACGGTCCGCATCGTCAGCAGGAAGTTGTTCACTCCCTGGTAGGGTTCTCCGCCCACGCGCAGGGGACGAGAGCTGCCACCTGCGGTCCATGGCTTGCGCCACGGCAGGACGCCGCGCTCAATGATACGGATGATTTCGTTTGTGATGACCTCGGAGGCATCGAATTTGGGCGTGCGGGATCGGGCCATGGCTGGCCTCCTTTCGAGTTTTGGTGAGAGGGAATGGTGATCAGATAGACGGACGGGGCCGCGGATCGTTGGCGATTCTGGCACCGAGGGCTTCGACCATGTCGATGTAGGTGGTCAGCGACACGGACCTGCCGGGGCCCCAGGGTTCAGGGTCGACTGATCCGTCCCGCGCCACCCGCGGCAGGTTCGCGAAGGCGATGACATCGGTGACGGGTCGGATATCGATGAACGGCGTGCCACATGCGACCGCAAGAGCGGCCAAGGGAAAGCGCTCAATCGGCGCGAAGGTTGAAACGGTGGTCCAACCAAGATGGAGGAAAGTCCCACCCTCTCCGCAAATCGCATGCGCGTGTGGCAATGCTGCCGCTTGCCTGAGATAGCCGAGATCACGCAGGACGGTCTCGCGCTCGAGCCGTTGTGCCTGCCCCGTCTGGCCGGTTCGGCGTAGTTCCTTGTGTCGCCACCACGAGGCAGCGGTCGCGCGCAACACGCGCAAGACACCTGTTTGCATGGGAATGCCCTTCATCAGGAACGGCAGACCGGAACCCGGCCCGGACCCATCTGAGGGACCCCAAAGGCCCTCATCCGTCAGTCACAAAACCCGAAGGACACTTTCACTCTTTAGGGATCTGATGCCAGAGAATGTTAAATACGAAGCTCATGAGAGCGCAGGATCCTGCACTTTCCGGCATCAGACCCCAATGAGGAACAGGATCAGGCCCGGACACCCTCTTTCGGGCATCCTCAGGCCTGACCTCCCCCGGCCCTCCTCTTCCTCTCAAACCCCATGATTTCCGCAGGTGGCTTGATTTTGTTCCTGTTATGTTCTATTCTAAGAACCACGCTAAGAAGGGAGATCCCCGATGGAAAGCACCACCTACGCCCTGCCCGCGACGCCCAAGCAGATCGCCTATGCGCGCGCGCTGGCCTTGCGCAACCAGACGCTTTTGCCGTGGGAGGTTCAGCAAGATCGGCGGTCCCTGAGCGCCTGGATCGACGCACAAGCCAAGTTGAACCCGGGCGCGCAGGACAGCCGCCCGACATCAAAGCAGGTCGCTTTTGCCGAGCGTCTCGCCCGCATCAAACGCCGCGCCGTGCCGGATGAGTGTTTCCGCGACAAGGGGCTGATGTCGAAGTGGATCGACGGGAACAAGTGAAGCTAGACAGACCCTGCTGTGATCGAGATTACTTCAGCCGATCGACAACGGATGCCCCGCCCGACCGAGCCAGCACGATCAGGCTGGACTGGATCTTGGATGTGAAGACGGAACTGAACGTGCCGATGGGCGTGCGGTCCTCCCAGACATAGGACCGCTCCAGAATATCGGTGTTGATCTCGTCCAGCATGACCCATTTGCGGACATGGGTATCCAACCCTACGCGCTGCGACTCGATCTGTGGTACCTCGATGAACTTGCGCGAGGGCAAAGGCGGCTGCGTCGTGATCGGCAGGATGAACACCACGGTCTCGCTATCGGACTTGGAGACAGTGACGGCGATGCAGACAGGCCTCGTCTTTCGACCCTCGATCTCGCCCGCCATCTGTTCTCGTTTCCATAGGAACGGGTAGCGGAACACCTCTCCCGCGCTCGGCTTAGTCATCAGACTGCGTCAAGTCCCGCTCGAGCCCTTCTATCATCAGCGCCTTGAGATCCTCGGGCATCTCGTCAACCATATGAGCCTGTTGCGTGGCCCCCCGCGCGAGCTGCTGGTACTGGTCCATGCTCATCAGCACGAATTTCGGCTTGCGGTGCTTGGTGATCGCGATCGGCGACCGAATGGCCGCGTCAAACAGGTCACTTGTGTGCCGCGTCAGGTCGGCCGCCTTGAACTCGGGAAGCTCATGCATGATCAGGGTCTCCATTTGTCCAGAATATACATACATTCTGGATATTCTGCAAGAGATGGGTTGAGCCCTTCCATGTGTCATCCGAACCGCCGCACGGTTTCAGTGTAGGTGTACTCATAGGCGGTGTTGCCGTCTTCAATGGACTCGTCCGAGGTCAGGTGGTCGTAGCCGCGAGAGACTGCCAACGCGCCGTAGCGGTCAAACATGACGAAGGCCCCTGCCCGTCCGATGTCTGTCGGATTGAAGGCTATCGGCCGGATTGTTGATCGGCGCGCACTGTCCGGATGTGAAAGGGTGCCAACTTACATCGACCCGCTCGCGAGAACCTGGTGAATCCTGCAATAGGAGAGGGCGCGTGCCGCTTGGCAAAAGAGATCAAGGCAGGGCCTCTGCTAGTGATGAAACGACCGCAACCGTTTAATGGTATGGTGACGCCCGAAGACGACCGCGACGATGGTTGCAGCCGACCTCGTGTATCGATCACAGTCTTAGATCGGCGGCTCTGTTCTTATCCGGTAGCTACGCAAACTTCGAAACCAGTTGTGGCGCGACTGCTGGCGAGATTTCTGGAGCCTGGTCCTGTTATATCAAAATGACTTTCCGGGCTGTGTTCGGCATGCTCGAGAGGCTCTTGTTGCTCCAGAGCGTTCCCGCGCTGCTCATGCTAATTTTTACTTCATCGATGCCAAGACGCGATCCGCGCGCTTCAGTTCGCGATAGACCGTGGACGGAGCACGACCCAGCCGATCCGCCATCTCTGGAACCGGCAATTTGGCTTCACGCCACTTGGCAAGCTTCCGGCGCTCTTCCAAACTCATGTGAGGGTAGCAGCGTCCCATTCGACATCCTCCATGCAACATTCTGTTTTGATACAGAATTTGCACTTCGGATGTGAATCCACCGCTACATATTAAGGATACGCATAAGGTTTATTATGTATATTTTATCAACCGTTCGGGTCGTTGGTCAAAGAAGGTGGGATCATAGTAAGCGGCCTGGCTGAAAGATCTTGCGGATCTGCTCAGCGCGTTGAGCGGCGAAAACTGGCAGCCGTATGGGTGCTTGCAGATTGTAGCAGATCCAGCGACGCCAGCGGCGGGAGTCATCGCAACCTTCCTTATACTGGCGTCGTAGGGATCCGGCGCAGGATGTAAATGTCCATGATCCAACCATGCGCAGCTTTGGCCTGCGCGCGCACCGTCTGGATCTGCTCTGCCACATCGGCAAGCGGTCCTTCAATACAGATCTCGTTCTGCATGCCGACGTAAGCGCCCCACCAGATATGGTAGTGTGGCATATACAGCGACGTGAAGGCACCGCCTGCATCGAGCATGACCACAACCGTGCCAGGCCCGTCTGGCCAGCCACCGTCTCGCAGCTGCCGCCCTGTCGTGATCATTACGGACGCGCCCAGTTCGTTTAACGGGATCGCATGTGCGGCACAAAGCACCTGGATTGAGGTCAGCCCGGGAATAACATCTAGCATTATGGGTATATCGCGGCCCACACGTGCCGCGATCCGCAGTGTACTGTCATAGAGCGAGGGATCACCCCAGACCAGAAGTGCGACACGCGGCCCGCCGCCCTGCTCCAGATGCGCGTTGATCCGGTCGCGCCAGACGGCCGCAATCGCATCATGCCAGTCGTTCACGCGTGTCAGATAATCGGGCGTGGCCCGGTCGCGCACGGGCAGATCAAACCCTTCGATTCGCGTCGCGGGATTCGTGACGCAGCTTTCGCAGATCGCCTGACGCAGACCGGCAAGATCCGCCTTGTCATCGCCTTTGAGCGGAATGAGGATCAGATCCGCCAAGTTCATGGCCCTCACCGCTTGTGCTGTGACGTGATCGGGATTGCCGGTACCGATACCGATCAGGGATACGGTGATCATCGTCGCCTCGTCGCAAAAAGGCGCGACCCTATCAGGGACCGCGCCATGTTCGACAGTTTTGTCAGATCAGGACGCGCTGTAAAGGCGCGGTGTGACCAGTGCGGACGGTGTCTTGCCACGCAGAGCTTTCGCACCCGCGAGCACGGCCAGATCGGCCAACGGCTCGAGGATGATGACAGCCATATAGGCAATCGCGAAGGTACCAACCGGCGCCAGCGCTTCGCTGCCCATGCCGTAGATCGCCCAGAAAGCCACCCATGCTACAACGCCGCCCTGATAGCAGACCGACAGTGCCAGAACCTGGCTGTATTTCAGGTCAACATAGGCGGTGTCCGGCGCGATAATCCGGCGCGCCATAGCGGTTAGCGCGAAGAGCGGCACCAGCAGCGTGGTGATGTTCATTGCGAATTGCGGCAGGTCGGAGGGCGAGAAGAACATGCCTTGGATTAGCAGACCCAGTGCCAGACCGATGGCTGACGGCCCCGCGCCAAGGATCAGGAAAAGGGTCGAACCAAGGATGAAATGCACCTCTGATACGCCAACGGGGAAGGTCGGTAGAACCTCGAAAAACACGAAGGTCAGAACGGCGGCAAGCAAGCTGCGGATCGCCAGCGAAACAGAGCCGCGCTCCATAATGGCGTGGCGCGCGTACCACAGGCCAGTGGCACCGGCGGCAGCGGCGGTCGCGTAGCTGAGAGTGATTTTTGCCCCGTCAACGAGGCCCGGTTCGATATGCATAGTGGTCTCCTTGCCGTCACACCCGACGGCGGATGGGTTACATTTGGCAAGGCCGGTCTCCTGGCTTGCGGGTCGACACGACCATCCACCTTCCCGGCCCGGTGAGTGGCCAGTGGCATTTTGGATGGCCGCTCTCCGCTGACAGTCGCGGGGGCGGCTGGGGTGGGGGCGCCGCGATTTGGTCCGCCCTTCCCCATTCCCGTTTCAGCCCCTTGCCTTTCCGGTTCGGAGCACCTTTGCAGCTTTTGTTGTGCGCCTAACTAATTCCTCGGTCAAGCCTGCTTACGACAGATCGACGCCTGAAAATACCTTGTGTTCAGAATTCGGCCAGCGGACCATAAAGGATCAGCGCCGGATGATCGCTGCGCGCCTCTGCAAGACTATCGGCCAATTCCGCAATCGTGCTGCGCTGCAAACGCTGATGCGGATGGCCGACCGCTTCGGCCAGTAGTGAGGGCGTGGATGCGGGCAGACCATGGGCCACCAGATCGGCGACCAGCGCCGGAAAGGTCCGTTTGCCCATGAAAACCACAGTTGTCGCCAGCGGATCGGCCAGTGCCGCCCAGTTCAATCCTTCAGGCAATTGGCCGGTTACATCCGCGCCCGTGATGAATTGCACCCGCCGCGCGGTCAGGCGCCGCGTCAGCGGAATGCCCGCCGCCGCCGCAGCAGCACAGGCCGAGGGCACGCCGGGGATGATCTCATAGGGGATACCAGCAGCCATCAGGGCTGCGATCTCTTCTTCAAGCCGACCGAAGATGCCGCTGTCACCGGATTTTAGCCGCACCACCTTTGCGCCAGTCATGGCGTGATCCACCAGCAGGCGGCTGACATGGTCCTGTTTGGGCGATGGGCGACCTGCCCGCTTGCCAACAGCGAGCAGATCGGATTGCGGCCCAGCATGGGCCAGGATCGGCCCCGAGGACAGATCGTCGAACAGTATGATATCGGCCCCGCCAAGACGGTTCACCGCCTTGAGGGTCAGAAGTTCCGGATCACCCGGGCCCGAAGACACGAAAGAGACAAAGCCGGTCATGTTTGAGGTCCATCCGTAAGACTTGATTCCGCGATTAGATGAAAGAACGTGCCGCTGACGCGCCCGCCGCTAGCACCATCGCGGTAAGATCCCGTTTCGGCAACATCTTGCCCGTTCGCATCAGTTACATGGGCCAAGGGCGCATCAGGCTGTGACAGGATCGTAGCATAGTGGAATTCATGCCCGCGCAAGCCCTGCGCCTGATCCATTCCCGGCAAAGGGCGTTGGGGCCGCGCAAGACGGTAGCCCAGATGCATGCGCCGCTTGGCAAAGCTGGTTTCCAAGCCTAATAGCCCCGCCATCCGGTAACGCGTGCCATCTGCGGCCACCAGCCCTTGCCCCAGCGCCATGTAGCCCCCGCATTCCCCGTGCACCGGACGTGTTTGTGCGAATGCAACGATCCCCGCGCGGAACCCCTCGCAATCGGCCAGTTGCCCTGCATGCAATTCGGGATAGCCGCCCGGCAGCCAGCAGACGGTGGCAGAAGGATCGGGCGCCTCATCCGCCAGCGGGGAGAATGGCAGGATCGTCGCACCCTGCGCGTGCCAATCGGCCAGAAGGTGCGGATAGATAAAAGAAAACGCCTTGTCCCGCGCCAGTGCGATCCGCTCGCCCGGTGCAGGGGTGGCTGTGACCTGCGCCACCTGCCCTTTCGTCATAGCCGCAACCGCGCGTATCACGTCAAGATCGCAATGTGCGGTCACAAAAGCCGCCGTCTCGGCAAGAATGGCCTCAAGCCGTGGCAATTCCTCAGCCTGCACCAATCCCAGATGCCGTTCTGGAAGGGCAATCTGGGGATTGCGAGGCAATGCACCCAGAACGCGCAGGCCCGCCGCCTCCATACCGACGCGGATCAGCGCTTCGTGGCGCGGCGATGCGACTTTGTTCAGAATCACGCCTGCCAGGTTCAG
The DNA here is from genome assembly GCF_000961715.1 of Roseovarius sp. BRH_c41. Classification (NCBI taxonomy): domain Bacteria; kingdom Pseudomonadati; phylum Pseudomonadota; class Alphaproteobacteria; order Rhodobacterales; family Roseobacteraceae; genus Roseovarius; species Roseovarius sp. BRH_c41. The sequence continues at coordinate 137,585 of NZ_LADY01000050.1, forward strand.
CCCCTTGCGGAACTGCGCCATACCATAAGCGACCGCTGCCGCTGTCTGCGCCTGACCGGATACATCCAGCACCACAATCACCGGCCAGCCCATCATCGCCGCCACATCGGCGCTGGCGCCATTGCCCGCCTCGCCAGCTTGCGCCACCCCGTCAAACAGTCCCATCGAGCCTTCCGCGATAACCAAATCGGCCCCTTGCGCCCGCACGGCAAGGTTTTGAAGACGCGCAGCGTTCATCGCCCAACTGTCCAGATTGAACGATACCCGCCCTGCCGCCGCCGCATGAAACGCGGGATCAATGTAATCGGGACCGCTTTTGAAAGGCTGCACGGTCAGACCCTGCGCACGGAACGCCGCCAGCAGACCCAGCGTTACCGTGGTCTTGCCAGTGCCTGACGCGGGCGCAGATATCAAAAGGCCGGGAATCATACGCTGTCCGGAAAACGCGGATTGGTGCCGACGGGGCGGTAGCGCCGGTCATAATCACCCGCATAAAGGCGGCTTTCGTCGAAATCCTCGGACCCGATCGCGTGGCCCACAAGGATCAGTGCCGTCCGCTCGCCCACGCCGATGGCAGGATCCAGCGTGGCCAGCGTCGCGCGGATCACCCGCTGGTCTGGCCAGCTTGCGCGGAACACCACAGCAACGGGGCAATCCGCGCCGTAATAGGGGTTAAGCCGCGCGGTCACTTCTTCCAGCAGATGCACTGACAGATGCAGGGCCAGTGTCGCGCCCGTGCGGGCAAAATTTTCGAGGCTCTCACCATCCGGCATCGCCGTGGCACGGCCCGATGTGCGTGTCAGGATCACCGATTGCGCGACACCCGGCAGGGTCAGTTCCGCCCCCAGCACCGCCGCTGCCGCAGCGAAGGAAGGCACACCAGGCGTCACGTCATAGGCAATTCCCAGCGCGCGCAACCGGCGCAACTGTTCGCCCATCGCCGACCAGACCGACAGGTCGCCAGAATGCAGCCGCGCCACGTCTCGGCCCGCTGCATCGGCGGCTTGTATCTCGTCCATGATCTCGTCCAGCGACAGCGACGCGGTATTCACGACCCGCGCACCGGCAGGGCAGTGCGACAGCAGCGCTTCGGGCACCAGACTGCCCGCATAAAGGCAGACCGGACAGGCCGCGATCAGATCGCGCCCGCGCAGGGTGATCAGATCAGGCGCTCCGGGGCCTGCGCCGATGAAATGAACCGTCATTCTACCTCTCCTTCACCTATCGCCACAGCGCAGGTCGCCATACCATCCACCGACGCCATCCGCGCCACGACAAGACGCGCGCCAGTGCCTGCCCCGGCTAGCGCCGCCGCTTCGGCCACCGAACCCGTGCCATGCAGCGCCATGATCCGCGCCGATTGCGTGGGCGTCGCCACCCCATGAACCGTAACCGCATGCACCGACAAGCCGCGTTCCGCCGCCAGCGTTCGCAATGCAGGCGCGCAGGCCTTGGCAGTCAGTGTCGCCAACGCCGTGACAGGCCCGCCTAGCAGCTCGACCTGCGCCAGCAGGTCACGCAGGCTTTCTATCGTGGCACCTTCACGAAAACCAAGGCCCGCAACCCTCATTTTACCACACTCCACTGCACAACGGGACGCGCAGCAGACCAGCCGCGAAACCCGCCCAAGGCGGTAGCCTCGGCCATATAGGCACGCAGCAGATGCCCGCCATACCGCGCATGGCAAGCGGCAAGCTGCGCCTCGGTCTCAAGGGTGACCCCGTTTGCAACAAGGCGGCAGCCGGCAGGCAGAAGCGGCCAAAGGGCTGCATATAGTGCCGCATCGCCACCGCCGCCCACGAAAACCGCATCCGGTGCAGGCAGGTCACGCAGGGCTTCGGGCGCGCGGCCCTCGACCAGCTGAATCCGCTGCGACACACCAAAACCATCTGCATTGGCACGGATATTGGCGACCCGCGTAGGCTTGGCCTCGACCGTGCAGGCCTGCCCCCCCGCCAGACACCATTCGACCGAGACCGAGCCAGATCCGCCGCCGATATCCCACAGCAGCAATCCGGGGCGCGGCGCCAGCGCCGACAGGGTCAACGCGCGCACCGGCCGCTTGGTGATTTGACCGTCATGCGCGAACAGATCATCCGGCAGCCCCGATGCGCGCGGCAGTCCTGCGTCACGGGGCAGATCGGCCCCGTCCAGCGCCACGGCAACAGGGGCAATGACATCATCCCAGGCTGCGCCCTGGCGTATCCGTTCACGCGGGCCACCCAAAGCCTCGCAGACAGTCATCCGTGTCGCAACAAAGCCGTTGTCGCGCAGCCAGATTTGCAGCCCCGTCACCGCCGCCGCGTCGCGCAGGGTGCAGATCACCCGCACACCACGCGCCAGAACCGGCCGAAGCCGCGCATAGGGCGCTGCATGCAAGCCAAGACAGATCACATCCTCAAGCCGCCAGCCTAAACGCCCTGCCACCAGCGAGAACGTCCCCGCCACCGGAAAGGTGTGCCATTCATCAGGCGCCAGATGCGCCGCAACCGATCCGCCAGCGCCGAACCAGAAAGGATCGCCCGACACCAGCATGGCGACAGCACGCCCGCGCAAGGCTAGCAAAGGCGCCAGATCAAAGGGCACCGGCCATGCCTGCCCCTTCGCCCCGACCTGCGCCAGTTCCAGATGGCGCGGCCCGCCAAAGACGATTTCCGCACGGTCCAGCGCGGCACGGCTTGCACCTGACAGCCCTGTCAGTCCATCCTCGCCCATACCGATGACCGACAACCAGGGCTCAGCCATGACACGCATCCTTCTGCTCGGCGGCACGACCGAGGCTTGCCATCTGGCGCAACGACTGGCGGACGGAGGCGCGGATGCGGTGTTCTCCTATGCGGGGCGCACCGACGCGCCCGTGTCGCAGCCATTGCCGACAAGGATCGGCGGCTTTGGCGGCGTTGATGGTCTGGTGCGCTATCTGCACGACAAGTCCATCACCCATGTCATCGATGCCACCCACCCTTTCGCAGCCCAGATGAGCCGCAATGCCGTGCAGGCCTGCAACCTGACAGGCACTTCGATGATTGGGCTGGAGCGTCCTGCGTGGCAGGCGGAAGCGGGCGACAACTGGACCCATGTGCCGGATATCGATGCCAGCGTGACCGCCCTGCCCGACCAGCCTGCGCGTGTCTTTCTGGCCATCGGCAAACAGAACCTTTCCGCTTTTGCCAGCAAGCCGCAGCATCACTACCTGTTGCGCCTTGTCGATCCCGGCCCGGTACCGCTGCGTCAGGCCAGCACGATCATCGCGCGCGGACCCTTTGACGTGGCGGGCGATACGGTGTTGATGCGTGACCATGCGATCACCCACATCGTCGCCAAGAATGCAGGTGGCACTGGCGCTGCGGCCAAGCTGGGAGCTGCGCGGGTGCTTCATCTGCCGGTCATCATGATCGACCGGCCCGCCCTGCCCCCGCGCCATCTGGCGAGCAGCGTGAACGAGGTTCTGGCGTGGCTGGCTCATTCCGGCACCGGATCGGGCACAGAGCGCGGGGTATAAAGCCAGCGCCCGACCTTCCGCGTGGCCGCATTGCCCACGATTACAACGGTCCTCATATCGGCCATTTCTGGCCCCGCCTCCGATAGCGTCACAGTGCGCAAGGCCTCGTCCGCTGTGCTGACCGCGCGGGCAAACAGGATCAACCGCGCCGGTTCGCATTCCTCGCGCAAGATATCCAGCACGCGGGAAAACTGGTGCGGGCGCGATTTTGAACGCGGATTGTAAAATGCCATCGCAAAGCCGCCACGCGCCGCATGACGCAGACGCCGCTCCACCTCGGCAAAGGGTTTGAGATTGTCGCTCAGATTGATTGCGCAAAAATCATGGCCCAACGGCGCACCCGCCCGTGCCGCCGCTGCCAGCATCGCGGTAATGCCAGGCAGGATACGGATATCTGTTGCGTGATACTCCGGCCTGCCTTCCAAAGCTTCGAACAAGGCCGAAGCCATGGCGAACACCCCCGGATCACCGGAAGAGACGATCACCACGTGGCGGCCTTCAGACGCCATTCGCAGCGCCAGTTCGGCGCGGTCCAGTTCCACACGGTTATCTGACGGATGCAGGGTCAGCCCCTCGCGCGGGGCCACCCGTGCGACATAGGGAATATAGCCGACGATATCCGTCGCCTCGGCCAAAGCCGCGTTGACCTCGGGTGTGACCAAGGCGTCAGAGCCCGGTCCAAGCCCTGCAACTGTTATCCACCCCGTCATTCCGGCCCGACCGTTTCAGGCCGCCGCCCCTGCCCGTGGACCAGCACAATCGCGAAATAAGGGCAATCGGAGTCATCAACCTCGGCGAGGCGGGCAATCCGCTGGTTAGGCATTGTGCCCCGTTCGATCAGCCATGCATCTTCAAGCCGTCCGGCTGTCGCCAAAGCGCGGCGCACCCTTGGCAGGTTGCGCCCTGTCTTCATGATAGCCAGCGCATCCGCCACCTGCATATGCCGGACCAGATCATCCTCGGGTAGCGTGCCCATCAGCACGGTCAGCACATCGTCGCCCCATGTGATGGGTTGGCCCGCGGCATTCCAGCAGCCGACCATGCCGGGGATCGCAGGGATCACATCAACCGGCACATGATCCTTCAGACGCGTGTAAAGATGCATGAACGAACCATAGAAAAACGGATCACCCTCGCAGAGCACCACCACATCTGCCCCGTCGGTCACTAGCGTTTTCAAGCGCTGCGCCCAATCGTCATAGAAGGCGGCCAGCAAGCGGATATAGTCGGGGCTGTCAAAGGGCAGTTCTGTCGTGACAGGATATTCCATCGGATATTCTACAGCATCCGCCGCCAGCATCCCCTCAACGATCCGGCGCGCCTGTCCGGGACGACCAGCCTTGCGAAAAAAGGCGATATGGCGCGCCGCACGGATCGCGCGGTCTGCCCTGACTGACATGAGTTCCGGATCACCGGGGCCAAGCCCTGCACAGATAATGCGGCCCTCAATATTTTCTGTCGGACTGTCCATGTTCATTCCTTGCGGCTGGCCAGCGCATTGACAGCGGCCACCGTAATCGCCGAGCCACCCAGACGCCCTGCAACAATCACCGATGGCACAGGCGGTGCAGCCATCAGCGCCTTTTTCGACTCCATGGCACCCACAAAGCCGACCGGACAGCCGATAATCGCCGCAGGGCGCGGGCAATCGGGGTCTTCCAGCATGTTAAGCAGATGAAAAAGGGCGGTCGGTGCATTGCCGATGGCCACTACAGCCCCCGCCAGATGCGGCCGCCACAGTTCCAGCGCGGCAGCCGAGCGTGTATTGCCCATCTTGGCCGCCAGCGTTGGCACCGCCGGATCGCGCAGCGTGCAGATCACTTGATTGGCGGCGGGCAGCCGCGTGCGTGTGATCCCTTCGCTGACCATATGCGCGTCGCACAGGATTGGCGCGCCTGCCTCAAGCGCTGCGCGCGCGACAATCGCCATACCAGGGGTAAAGCGGACATGCGCCTCAAGCCCTACCATACCTGCGGCATGGATCATCCGAACGACAACGATCTCTTCCTCGGGTGTGAATCGCGCCAGATCAGCCTCGGCGCGTATCGTGGCAAAGGATTGCAGATAGATTGCGGCCCCGTCGGTTTCATAGGTATGCGGCATCAGAACGAACCTTTCGCAATCACTTGGGCTGTTGTCAGGCCTCTGATATCAGCCGCATCCTGCGCGCAACCCCCTTGGATCAGGTCAAAGCCCTGCGGGGATGCGACCAAAGTAACATCCGCCCGCGTGGGATGAGCGCACCCCTTGGCGCAGCCCGATACATGAAGCAACTGCCCCTCAGCCAACTGCGGGGCAAGCTTGCGGGCTAGATCGCGCACGGGACCATGCGCCTGCAAACATCCGGGTGCGCCTGTGCAAGCCATAACGCGGCGCAACGGATCATCCGGCGTCACGATCAGCCCCGCGATATCCGGCAAAACCCTCAGCCCCTCGACCAGCAGCATCCGCCACGGCGTCACCCGCAGATCACCCAAGGCGGCAAGTGCTGTCAGCGTGTCAGCCTGCATCTGCCCGAAGGCAAAACCGACCAGCGCACCCTGTGCAACCAGTCCCGGTGCGGGGGATGCGGCCGCTGTCGCAGGGCGCACTGTCCCTGCCAGAATGCCCGCCGGCAATAAGCCGCGCCAGGCCAGTGCCGCCATCCGCCCGCGCCCATCTGTCACGCCGCCTGCATCTACAAACCACTGCGCCAAGGCTATTGCCAGCGCCGGAGCTTCGGCATCGGATACGCGTGCACCAAACTCCGACCCGTCACAACGCAGGATTAGCCCGCCATCCGCCGCGCGTTCTAGCCGGATATCGGCGGCAATATCCTGCATCACAGGGGCTGGCCCGCAGTCTACCGCAAAGCCGAATTTAGCGGGCAATGCAGGTGCGTCGCCTAGCGCCTGCCCCAGTCTTGCCGCTAGGTCATCGGTACCTGCATCCGAAAAGGGTGTCACCAGCACATTGCGCCGCGCCTCGGCCTGCGCGTCTGCATCTATTAGATCGAAGGCACGAAGATCGTCGATCAGCGGGCCGTGCGTCGCCTCGGACACGCCGCGCAACTGCACATTGCCGCGCGATGACAGATCAATCAGCCCGTTGCCATGCGCAGCCGCCGCCGCTGCGACCCCCGCCGCCTGCGCCTGAGTCAGCCGCCCACCACGTGGCCGCACGCGCACCACCAATCCGTCGCCCGACATCATCGGGCGCAAGGCTCCAGGGCACCAGCCCATCACGGCGAAATCCTTCGCGGCGCTCATGCATCCGCCTCCAGCGCAGCCGCAATCGAGTTGCGCCGCGTCACCCATAGCCCCGCACCGCGCAACCTGTGGAACACATCACGCATTGCAGCCAAGGCGGTAGGATTCTCGCGCTCCATGAAAGCCACCAAGTCCTCGCGGCCAAGAGTGGCCTCGTGATATGCATCAAATAAGTGCGGCGGCACGACGCCTCCCAGATGAGCGAAAGCAGCCATGTTCTCTAGCGTTGCGGTAATTTCGGCTGCTCCACGGAAACCATGCGCCATCATCCCGTCAGCCCAAGCCGGATTGCTGGCCCGCGCCCGCACCACGCGAGCGATCTCTTCGGTAAGCCCGCGCGCGCGCGGGCGGTCGGGCTGCGAGGCGTCCAGATGATAAAGCGCAGGCGCAGCCGCCCCGATCCGCGCCATGGCAGCGGCAAATCCAGCCTCATGTGCTGCATAGTCGCCCGCCAGCAGCAGATCACTTTCCGGCAGGTCTTGCGCATGCACAAAGCTGTCGGCCCCTTGCAACCGCGCCTCAAGCCCCGCGCGATCATCACGCGATAGCCCGTCCGCACCGATGGCCCAGCTTGACGCGGCAAGCCATGCCTCGCCCGCAGCCGCACGCGCCTCTTTTGTGAATTCGTCCATCGCAGCGCCCATTCCAAGGCCGTACTGTCCGGGCTTGGGGCCGAAAACGCGGGCTGCCTTGGCGCGGTAGGGGTTGAAATCATCAGCCTCGTCCCGTTCGGCCAAGGCCGCAGCCCCTGTTTCGAACATGGTCGCCAGCCCTGGAAACACATCCCGGAACAGGCCCGACACCCGCAATGTCACGTCGATGCGCGGTCGGTCCAGTAGCGCCAGCGGCACCACCTCGACCCCCGACACCCGCGCTGATCCCGCATCCCAGACAGGCGCCAGCCCCGCAAGATGCAGCGCCATCGCGAATTCCTCGCCCGCAGTCCGCATCGTGGCACTGCCCCAAAGGTCAATGACCAAGCCGCGCGGCCAGTCGCCGTGATCCTGCAAATGCTTGCGCAACACCTCTTCGGCCAGCTTGACGCCTTGGGCATGGGCCCCCCGCGAAGGCACGGCGCGCGGATCGACAGCATAGAGGTTGCGCCCCGTTGGAAGCACGTCCGAGCGTCCCCGCGCGGGCGAGCCGGATGGCCCCGCCGCCACACGCTTGCCCGCGAGCGCGCGGATCAGCCCGTCACGTTCCGCATCGCCACAAGCGCCGCGCCCCAGAACATGCAGCCCCTCTCCATATTGGCTTTCCTTAATATCGCAGACAAAACGGTCCAGCCGTGTCAGCGCCTCGGCAGGGCTTGCGCCTTCCGGCAGGCCAAGATCAGCCTCGACACCTGATGCCCGCGCTTCGCCCAGAATATCCCCGATCAAACGGTCACGCCGTGCAGGGTCCAGCCCGTCAGCGGTGGAAAACTCATCCAGAAGCCGCTCCAGCCGCTGCATCCCTGCCGGAATTTCAGTCTGCGCCAAAGGCGGCGGCAGATGGCCCAAGGTCAGCGCCCCAATGCGCCGCTTGGCCTGCGCCGCCTCGCCGGGGTCGTTGACGATGAAAGGATAGATGACAGGCAAGGTGCCGATCAGCGCCTCGGGCCAGCAATCGCCCGACAGGGCAACAGATTTGCCCGGCAGCCATTCCAGAGTACCATGCGCGCCCATATGGATCAGCGCATGCGGCGCTTGCGCCCGTAGCCAAAGGTAAAACGCTACATAGAAATGACGCGGTACCCGCGCGAGATCGTGGTAATCCCCGTCCCGCGTGACGACATCGCCGCGCTCTGGTTGCAGCGCGATCAGCGCATTGCCACGGCGCAGCGCGGCAAAGCGGAACACCCCGCCGGTGCAAGCCGGATCATCGGCAGGACCACCCCATGCCGCAAACAGATCGTCGCGCAAGGCTTGCGGCAAGCCCTCCAACGCTGCCAGATAATCGGCCAACGGCCAGTCCATCCGCGCATCCATCAGCGCAGCACCCAGCCCCGTCCCCGCCGCAACATCATAGCCCGCAGCCGCCAGATCAGCCAGCAAAGCCTCGGTCGAGGCCAGCGCATCCATACCGACAGCATGCGCCAGCTGATGTGCGCGCCCCGGATAGTTGGACAGAACAAGTGCCAGCCTCCGGTTATCTGCTGCCGTCACCGCCAGATCATGCCACGCCTTGATCTTGCCCACCACCACAGCCACCCGCGCCGCATCGGCACGGTGCGCGAAGCGCGAGAATTGCAAATCAGGATCGCGCTTGCCGGGGGATTTGAAGGATACAAGACCAGCAAACATGCGCCCGTCCACCTCGGGCAGAACCACATGCATGGCAAGGTCTGCAGGCGACAGGCCACGGTCCGACAAGGCCCAATCCTGCCTGCGCGCCGTGGACAAGGCCACCTGAAACACCGGACAATCCGCCATATCAAAGGGCGTTGTTCCATCCTCTGCGCGGGCAGAAAACGCTGTTGCATTCACAATCGCCACAGGCGGCGCCTGATCCAGCCAAGGGCGCAGCCAGTCGGCAAACCCCGCCGCCTTGAGCGACGGCGCGAAGACCCCGCAAGCCGCAAAGCCAGCGGCGCGCAATTCGCGGATCAACACATCCACGGGCGATGTATCCGCCGCTGTCAGGTAGGAGCGGTAAAAGCTTACCAGCACGAAAGGCCCATCCGCAGGCGGCGCGGCAATCACCCCCTGATCAGGATCATAGAACCCCATATCGGGCACGCGCTTGTTGCCGGGCACAGGCCCTGCATAAAGTCCCGCTGCAATGCACAACTGCGCCAAAGCCGCCTGCGCCGCCACAGCGCCACCCGCCTCGCACAACTCCGACAGACGCCGCAGGGTCGAAACCGGCAGGGTGGACAAAGCATCAAGCGCCGGATCGGGCCGCCCGTCCGCAGGCAGCACTGCCAGCGCAATTCCGCGCCTGCGCGCCAGATCCTGAATGGAGGCCAGACCGTAAGGCCAGTAAGCCTCCCCTCCGATCAGACGGATCAGGATCGCCTTTGCCCCCGAAAGGGTGTTCTCAATATAGGTATCGACCGAGACGGGATGTTTCAGCGCAACGATATTCTGCAGCCTAAGAGCTGGCAAAGCACCCGCTGCACGGTGCCAGCCCGCCGCGAACGCCCCGAGGTCACTGTCCGAGAAGGACAACACCACTAGATCGGCAGGGTCCTGCCCCGGATCGAACGGGGTTTCAGCCTCTTCCAGACCATGGGATTCGCGGAAGACGACGTGCATGATGTGCCCTTAGCCCTGCAAAACTCGGTGGATCGCGGCAGCGTCGATATTGTCATGCTCCGCGATGACAACAAGACGCGACTGGCGCGGGGTCTCTCCCCATGGACGGTCGAACTGATGGCGCACACGTTCCCCCACGGCTTGCAACAGAAGACGCATCGGCTTGCCCGTCACCGCGATATAGCCCTTCACCCGCAGGATATCCTGCTCGCGCGACAAACGCTGCACGCGGGCGACCAGATCGTCGATATCCGCGACCTCGTCCAGCGCCACGACGATGGAATCGAAATCCTCGTGCTCGTGGTCGTCATGACCGTCGTGATGGCTGGGGCGCGCATCCAAATCATCCTCGGCCGCCGCGTTCAGGCCGATGATCACCCGCGGATCGATCACACCGTCGGTCATGGCGATGATCGGCAGCTTGCGCGGCGTTTCCGCCTCGATCACCTTGCGCGCCGCCGCAAGACCGGCCTCGCCCGCCAGATCAGCCTTGGACAGCAGCACCACATCGGCGCAGGCGATCTGGTCCTCGAACACCTCGGAGAGCGGTGTCTCGTGATCCAGTGAGTCGTCCGCAAGACGCTGTGCATCCACCGCCGCCACATCGGGCGCGAAACGCCCCGCCGCCACCGCCTCGGCATCAGCCAGCGCGATCACGCCGTCCACGGTAATCTTGGAGCGGATCGCGGGCCAGTCGAACGCCTTCAACAGTGGTTTGGGCAGTGCCAAACCGGAGGTTTCGATGATAATATGGTCCGGCCGCTGCGGCATCGCCAGAAGCGCCTCGATCGTGGGGATGAAATCATCGGCCACAGTGCAGCAGATGCAGCCATTGGCCAGTTCGACGATATTCTCTTCGGGGCAATTCTCGTCCGCGCAGGCTTTGAGGATATCGCCGTCCACGCCCACGGTGCCGAACTCGTTGACCAGTATGGCCAGCCGCTTGCCCTGCGGGTTCTGCATCAGATGCCGGATCAGCGTGGTCTTGCCCGATCCCAGAAAGCCGGTGATGACAGTGACGGGGATTTTGGTCAGATCGGACATGTCAAAGCTCCATTTTGGGAAGGCGCGCAAGGCTCTGCTTGCGGAAGATCACGGGGCGTTCACGCCACGGCACGATACCGTCCTCGGTCTGTGCATAAAGCGCCGCGCCGCGCAGGATTTCATCGGTATCATCAGAGGTCATACGACCGTAGACATACGACCATGCGCCGGGCTTGGTCAGGGCGATGCTGCACCCGTGATCGCAGGCGGACAAGCATTCGACGGGGCGAATGGTCACACCTTCGGGCGCGGGCGCAGTCGACAGCGCCTCGAACAGTCGGGCACCGGCGCAAACCTCGCCCTCAAGCACCGGCTGGCCCGCGCGGCAGGTCATGCAGACATGGAGAACAGCACCCATCGCGTCACCTTTTTTGACTGCGGAAAACAGAGGCATGCGCCAACGGTCAGGCGTTATCGCCTGTGTCCGAAGGTCGCGGAACACCCCGTCCGCGCGTTTCAGTTCGTGCACTGGCAGGTCTCCCGGCTTGCGGATCTCGAAGCGGGGCTTGCACCTTGCTTCAGCGGTTCGCCCCCCTTCCCGAACCTTGCGGCCAGTGGCATGGGCGGACCTTTCCGGTCACGGTCGCGGGGGCGGCTGCGCTTCGGTCAGGCAACACGGGTGTGTCGCAAAACCTGTCGCATTCCCTTTTGGCCTGCCATAAGACAGGCACCAGCGCTCAATCCCCCTCATTTGACAGAAGGGCGGCGAGTGTCAAGAAAAAGGACAATACGATGTCAGATATTCAGAACACTTCCGCCGACAAACCAGCCCCCACATCCGAGGCGGAACTGGCGCGTCATGCCTCCAAGATGGCCAAGAAGAAAGCCGCCCGCGACCGGATGATGGCCGCTAAGGAAGGCGAGAAAGGGCTGATCATCGTCCATACAGGTGCGGGCAAAGGTAAATCCTCGTCCGGATTCGGGATGATCCTGCGGTCTATCGCGCATGGCATGCCCTGCGCCGTTGTGCAGTTCATCAAAGGTGGGTGGGATACCGGCGAGCGGCGCCTGATCGAGGGCCAGTTCACGGAGCTGTGCCAGTTCCACGCGATGGGCGAAGGTTTCACATGGGAAACGCAGGATAAGGCGCGCGACATTGCCGCAGCCCAAGCCGGATGGGAAAAGGCCAAATCCCTGATCCGCGATCCCGAAATTCGGTTTGTGCTGCTGGACGAGATTAACATCGCGCTGCGCTACGACTATCTGGATATCGACGAGGTGCTGACCTTTCTGTCCGAGGAAAAACCCCCGTTGACGCATGTCTGCCTGACTGGCCGCAACGCCAAGGAGGCGCTGATCGAGGCCGCCGATCTGGTGACCGAGATGACGCTGGTCAAGCATCCATTCCGCTCCGGCATCAAGGCCCAGCCGGGCGTGGAATTCTGATCCCCGATGCCCGCGATCATGATTCAGGGCTGCGGCTCGAATGTCGGCAAATCCATGCTGGTGGCGGGGGTGTGCCGTGCAGCAGCCCGCCGTGGCCTGTCCGTGGCGCCGTTCAAGCCGCAGAACATGTCCAACAACGCTGCCGTCACCGCCGATGGTGGCGAGATCGGACGGGCGCAGGCCTTGCAGGCGCTGGCCTGCGGGCTGGAGCCGGTCACGGATATGAATCCGGTGCTGTTGAAACCCGAGTCCGAGGTGGGCGCGCAGGTGATCGTGCAGGGCAAAAGGCTGACCACGGCACGGGCGCGCGATTATGCGGCGCTGAAGCCCAAGCTGATGGCCTCGGTGCTGGACAGTTTCAACCGCCTGCGCGACACCTATGATCTGGTTATCGTGGAGGGCGCGGGCAGCCCGGCCGAGGTGAACCTGCGTGCCGGTGATATCGCCAATATGGGCTTTGCCCGCGCCGCCGATGTGCCGGTGATCCTGACCGGCGATATCGACCGTGGCGGCGTGATCGCGCAGGTCGTGGGCACTCAGACGGTGATTGATCCGGCTGATGCTGCAATGATCAAAGGATTTATTATTAATAAGTTTCGTGGCGATCCTCGTCTGTTTGACGATGGGTATGTCATGATCGAGCAGATTACCGGATGGCGCGGTTTCGGCGTGGTGCCGTGGTTTGTACGAGCCAATCTGCTGCCCGCTGAGGATGCGCTCGATCTGGCCTCCGGCCCTGCCACAGACGGCGTGACCATAGCCTGCCTGACCTTAAGCCGGATTGCCAATTTCGACGATCTGGACCCGCTCAAGGCGGAACCCGGCGTCAATCTGGTGATGGTGCGCGCAGGTCAGCCGATCCCCGGTGATGCGCGTCTGGTGATCATTCCCGGATCAAAGTCGACTCGCGGCGATCTGGCATTTCTGCGCGCGCAGGGCTGGGACATAGATCTGAATGCCCATGTTCGGCGCGGCGGGCATGTTTTGGGCATTTGTGGCGGCTATCAGATGCTGGGGCAAAGCGTGAGTGACCCTGATGGGATCGAAGGCCCTGCAGGCGAAACATCTGGGCTAGGCCTGTTGAATGTAGCCACCGTGATGACGCCGAACAAGCGCCTTTCACGCGTGAAAGCGACCCATTCCGCCAGCGGGCTGGAAGTGGCGGGCTACGAGATCCACATCGGACAGAGCAACGGCCCCGATTGCGCGCGCCCTTTCGCCCGGATTGAAGGGCGGGCCGAAGGCGCTGTGAGTGCAGACGGACGCATCATCGGGAGCTATCTGCACGGGTTGTTCGCCTCGGACGCGTTTCGCGCCAACTTTCTCTCCGCATTGGGCGTAAATGCCTCGACACTGGCGCACAGCGCACTAATCGAACAGACGCTGGATGCGCTGGCCGATCACGTAGAGGAGCATTTGGATGTTGAGGGTCTTATAGATTTGGCGCGTTAGATATTCACATAGCGCGCCGCATTGCGTCGCGGTGACGGTTCGGGCTCAAGGCGTCGATGAACAGCGAGCCGCCAACTACAGCTTCGAGCTGTAAGCGCGCCACTCTTACTAAAAGGCAACGCGGAATCCCATAATAGCTGCTGTATCCTGACGCCCGGTGATATGACCATGGTTAAACGCATGGATAGCGCCAACAAAGACCTCAGCGCTTTGTCCCATGGGTGTTCCATAAGTAATCGATAGATCAATTTCCCGGGCTTGCGGTGCATAGTTGATCCCTAAATCTTGGTAAGACACACCACCTGCGCTGCGAGCAGCCGGTAGCGCAATTTGAGTGCTACCGGAGGTGACAGCGATAGGCATAGATACTCCGAGGCTCAGCCGGTCCCCTTTCCGCAACACACCAGTTTGTCCAGCCTCTACACGCATGGCATTGAAGCGCACATCCGAAGTGTTTGACATCCCGATGCCTGTGGAACCCGGCGACATCCCAAAGGTTCCGCCAAGTTCTATGAAGCCGGCTGATCCGATCTTTTGTGAAAAACCCACTTCCAATGCCGCAAAAGTGGAACTTGTTCCTTCCAAGCCAGGCAGCACCGAACCGTCATCGCGGCCAAGGTTCAAACCAATGAAAATCGCGCCGCCTGCTGCTTCAAACGATTTGCCAATTGAAGCAACAGCAGCAGGCTCAGATCCGTCCCCGGCGGTTGACCCATGTGCAGTGTCGGGACTCAGCATAGCCAATTCGAATGTATCATGTGTCAGAGTGATATCAGCTCCACCGTATTCTTGCATCAAACTGTGGCGGGGTGCATTGCCGAACATTGCGCTCCACAGCTTTTCAGAAACGGGAGCGGCTGGCGCCATAGCCGCAAGTGCCGTACCAGGCATGGTAAAGTCGCCACCCAGTAAATCAGTCACGAGCACCGGAACAGCCTCCAAGCTGCGGGTGATCGCATCACCTGTCGCACCTCCTCCATTGATGAGCGGTTGCTCAACGCTGAGCGCAGTGCCATCTGCCATCTGCCATCGTTGCAACCGGGGTCCCAATGGGCAACAGGGCTGCGCGGGGGAGTGGGCAAAACTTGGGGGTCATGCGGCTGCTCTTTGGTAGGCTCCGGTTAGCCGACCGTCGAGAACGGCGGCGCGGACAACAGCCACGCGGTGGGCTCCATTGGGCGACCATCTCATGCGGCGGCGCTTGCCCATGCGGGTGTTCCCGATGTCGTCCACGCAGCCCTCTGCCCGGGATGAAGAAATCGGAAAACCCGTGCGGTACCGCCGACCATAGTCGGTCAGGCTGTCCATGTTGTTCGCAAGGTAGGAATAGAGGTCCGGGCACCGGGCTTGCACGCGTCGGGCTGCTTCAGCCGCCATGCGATCATCTGTATTCAGCCGCGTGCAATCGACGATCAACCATTGCAGACTGGTCGTGGCCGTTAGAACTTTCCCATGCCAAAGGTACCATCGCAGTGTTTCGGCCGGACGTTTGAACAACACTGGAATGCCGGAGAAACCCCTGCTCTGCAGCAGGCCTTTTACGGCGTTCTCGACGTGCTGAATACGCATCGAGATATGCCACCAGTCGAGGATGTGGCGGACCTTTCCATCGACGGCATTGCGGACGAGGTTTGGCAGGGCTGGTTCCCCGTCCGAAATTACCGTGACGGTTTGTTCGTGATCCCAACCGAGAGCCCTCAAGTGCTGGCGAAGCTGACTGGCAGGTGACAGGACCGCCTGTTGCACCAAGCCGAAGCGACGGCACCTATCGTGGCCTTCAATTTTACCGACCACAACATCGAGGTGTCGCTTCTGATATTCCGGCCTGCATCGGATATGCGCACCGTCCAGGAAAACCGTCAGCGCAGGCGCCTCTTCGGCGGCTGAAGGAACCAGCGGCTCATTCTGCTCGCTGTCGCAGATTTCCCGGGCAACTTTGCCCAGTCGATTGCGCACCGATGTGTTCACCTGCTTCGCGCAAGGCAGAAAGGTTTCCAGAATACGCACCGCTTCCCGAAAGGAATGACGCGCTCCAAGTTCGGCTTGAAGGCGTCGCAGTTCCGGGGTCGATCGATCCGGGAAAAAGTGAGCGAGAGGCGAAAGCGGTCCGCCCAAGACAACATCGGATTTTGCATTGCAGGCGCAACGCCGAATGCGCGGCGCTTTGACCTCGAACCTGCCGAAGAGTGTGTCGAGCACCCGCGACCGATAATCATGTATAGCCCGGACCCCGTCGCAGTCCGGGCAGATCCGGCTGGCTTCGGAAATTTCCTCGATCTGGTCGTGCAGGATCGCACTTTGCAATTGCCCCAGGATCGTCTTCGCATCTTCGAGCAACAACCCGAACCCCTCAGGCTGCGTGCGTCGAAACGGGCGGGACAAACGGCCGAGACGATGCCTCTTTGTGGTTCCGTTCTCAAAGGTCGTCTCGACAATAATCCGCACTTCCATGGCAGTTCCCTTCTCAATGAACCACCAACATACACAGACACCCCCAAGTTTTGCCCACTCCCGAACTGCTAGGGCCCCAGGGTTCAGGGTCGACCGATCCGTCCCGCGCCACCCGCGGCAGGTTCGCGAAGGTGATAACATCGGTGACGGGACGAATATCGATGAACGGGGTTCCTCGTGCGACCGCGAGGGCGGCCAAGGGAAAGCGCTCGATCGGCGCGAGGGTCGAGACGGTGGTCCAACCGAGATGGATGAACGTGCCGCCCTCTCCGCAGATCACATGGGCATTCGGCAGCGTCGCCGCCTGCCTGAGATAGCCGAGATCACGCAGGACGGTCTCGCGCTCGAGCTGCAGTGCCTGGCCCGTCTGGCCGGTTCGGCGTAGTTCCTTGTGTCGCCACCACGAGGCAGCGGTCGCGCGTAACACGCGCAAGACACCTGTTTGCATCGGAATGCCCTTCATCAGGAAAGACAGACCGGAATCCGGCCCGGACCCATCTGAGGGACCCCAAAGGCCCTCATCCGTCAGTCACACAACCCGAAGAACACTTTCTCTTTTTCCGGCCCCTTTGGGCACACAGCAAAACCGAAAAGCCCGGCACATCTGCGGAAGCCATTGATTTCATGCAGCAATTCTAGATCGGCACCCAAGATCGGCAACGCATATCGGCAAAACCTTGCTCAAAAGTACGAAATGTGTTTATTTTTCAATTACTTTGCAAACATGGAAGATCGGCAAAATGCTGGAAACACCCGCCAGGATCGAACCCTGCTTCTTCGAGGAGCATATTCCTACAGAACTGGCAGACCTTTCGGTCGACATCCAGAGGGAAGCCACCGGGCTGGGACAAGGGCTGCATCCTGACAGCGCCGCCGAGCTTGCCGATCTCGTCCGTGTGATGAACTGCTACTACTCCAACCTGATCGAAGGACACAACACACGCCCCCGCGACATCGAAAGGGCGCTGGCTGGTGCCGAGCTTGAGGAAGAAACCCGTCCCCTCGCCCTTGAGGCCCGGGCGCACGTCATCGTTCAACGGGCCATCGACGAGATGCATCGCAAGGGCACCCTGCCCCGCCCCACATCCGTCGAATTCCTGACTTGGGTCCATAAGAGCTTCTACGACGAGATGCCGGATGAGTTTCGGGTCATCGAACATCCCGACGGCACACAAGAGCCCATCGTTCCGGGACGCATGCGCCAGGATGATGATCGGGAAGTTGCGGTCGGGCGCCACCTACCTCCTTCATCGTCGCGCGTCGCGGCATTCATGGACCATTTCGACAAACGATTTCAGATTGCGGCGCGGTCTTCGAGCGGACGGATCATCGCGATCGCCTCTGCGCATCACCGGCTCAACTACATCCACCCTTTCCCAGATGGTAACGGCCGTGTCAGCAGACTGATGTCTCATGCCATGGCCCTCACAGCGGGGATTGGTGGCCAAGGGCTCTGGTCCGTATCACGTGGGCTGGCCCGCGGGCTAACCGATCGGGGCGAGTACAAACGGATGATGGATCTGGCTGACAGTCCACGCCGCGGAGACCGCGACGGACGGGGGAACCTGTCAGAAGCGGCACTGAAGACGTTTAGTGAATGGTTCCTAAAGGTGACGCTCGACCAGATCACCTTCTCAGCAAGATTGTTCGATCTCGGCGGACTTGACCAACGGTATCGTCGTCTTGTTGCAGATACCATCGATGACAAGCGAGCGCCGGAACTAATCTCGGCGGTTCTTCGGCATGGGGCACTGGAACGAGGCGATGCGCAGATTGTGCTCAAGACGTCCGAGCGTACTGCTCGCAACACGCTGAGTAAACTGACCGCCGCCGGATACATGACGTCCGCCTCGCCGAAGACGCCGGTTCGGTTGGCGTTTCCGTTGGATTATCGAGAGCGGCTCTTTCCAAACCTCTTTGGAGACGGTGACCTCCCACAATAACTTTAGGCATTTAGGGTGTAATGCCTGGCCGCCGATTTCTTCCATGGGCGGCCAGATTTTCATCAAGACTTGCTCGTGTGTCACTTGTCCACCGCGGTGGACATCTGCTGGTCTGAGATGAACTGAAGAACCACCACGCGCCGCTAGGTGCGTTTGGACAGTTTTGGTTGCCACAAGCGCCGCTTCTCGTTCGAAGTCCACCGCGGTGGACATTAGACAGTTCGCTCATTGTTTTCGGACAGTCGCTTGATCAAAGCTAATGGATCAAATTGGTTTTGCCTTTGACCCAGGGTGATACTGTGAAAATACGCTCCAAAATCCCTGATGCGTTTTCCAAGCTGTAGCATGATGAAGATCGCGCATGACGCTTTCTGAGCTCCTACAGCATTCTTGGCTTTCTCGAAAGTCTCTGGGTGAATGCCCATCATGGGTGCAAGTGTTCGAGCATGGTTTTCAATGTCCAACCAGTTTCTAAGTCTCTCTGTGGAGAACAATGTCGCCTGATCGCAGACTGAGGTCAGCAAGTCTGGTTTCAGGGCTTCATGGCCTATGTTGCTATCTAAATCTTTTTCTTCTTCTTCAGACTTAGATTGATGCCGGACAGTTTGTCCGTCATTGGCGGGCAATTTCATAGTTTCAGGTGGGTCATCCGGGGTAGACAAACTCTGGCATTCTGTATCTGTATTGGCGAGCAGAGCGTGGTATTCGGGGAGGCTCAGCTTCCTGCGTAGAGCTTTCCGTGCGTGGTTGATGAATGCGTTGCTAGGATCGTGCTCTTCCAAATGGGCGAGCTTTGTAAGGATCTGTTTGCGGACAAATATCCGATCTCGCCGGTTATTCTCCATCTCTTGCGCGATGGCTATAAGCTCGCTCGCACGTTGGAGCAGGGGGGTGAGAGACAATCCATAACTGATGCACTCCCCGCCGGATGAGCGAACGCGGTAGCGCTTTCGGTTCGAGCTGTCGTTGCGCTTGATGAGTCCAAGTTCAACGAAGCGGTTGATGTGCCTGCGGAGTGTCCGTTCGTCGATTCCGCCAACGCGCTGGCAAAGTGAATTGTTAGACGCAAAAACCGTTTCGCCATGGCCAGGTTTCAGAAAACTGAGCATTGCTTGAAGTGTCTGTATGTGGCCAGGACGTAGACCAAACACGCTGCGTGCATCTCTCAGGGCTCTGAAGATGGTCCAGACGTCGGTTTCAGATGGGGGAAATGAGCCGCGGGTTGCATCAGCACCGGCGGCTTCGATCGAGAGTTTTGTAAATGCCATGGCTTGTTCACGACGACCGTTCGGCCCACAACTTCCCCGTCTCTTTCCTCGAATTTTCGCGGAAAAAGGCAAAAAATATCAGTCCACCGAATCGGTGACTCTTGACCGGTATGCTGGAGGTTGCTACATCAAAGATGCTAATCAGATGATGAGGGCTCTCCAGGGGAAACTTTGGGGGGCTCTTTTCTTTCGGGTCTTCGCTTTTCTCCTCTGCTCGTGTTGCTCTGTGTGGCTTGGGTTAGGACCCAGAGCCTCTCTCATTCCGCCACTGTACGAAGAGTTGCAAAAGCGTAGCTTCCGCGTGCTCTTCGAGCCATTGGCCGAATTCTGGATTGTCCTTCTTGGTGACCTTGAGCGCGATCGCCTTCTCATCGATTGTCAGCGTGCCCAATGAACTGCCGTTCTCATCATTGATGACCGAAGTCAGCCCACGATTGGGTGGCTTCTTGTCGCTACGTGCTTTGCTCGAGCACGCCGAATAGACCGCTTGGAACTTTTCGGAACTAGGAGTGTCGTCGGGCAGGGCGGCGAGCGCCTCTTTGGCGATGTCCACCAAATCTACCTTCACCGACAAGGCAGCTAGATCACCCCACTGCCGCCGGCCGATCCCATGTGCTGGCCCGATGAGTTGAACAAGACCGTCTGGCAGTTGTTCTATGACGACCCTGTGGTTGGATACGCCTTGCCGGGTCAGACCTAGAGCATCTTGAATGACACCGGATTTGTACCCGGATTCTTGCATCTCTTTGATAAAAATAGACTTTTCTATAAAAGACGGATCAAGCCTGAGGTTGTTCTCCTGGCCTTGAGCGATCAGAGATGCGTCATCGTCCAAGGTTCGAACAATTGCCTTGACCGTTCCACCGACCTTACGGATCGCCGCAAGCCTGCGGCGGCCGTAGATGATGCGGTATCTGTCCGGTTGGGCTGATGGACGGACCATGATGGGCACTTGTTGGCCATGCTTGCGAATGCTCTCGGCCAACTCATCGATACTGGAATCTTCCAGCACCAACCGATCGCGCAGCCCATCCATGTCAATCTGATCGGGTTCGATATCGCGAATCGAGTTTGCTGTGATCTCGCGCAAAGAGTCGCGCAATCCTCCAACAGATCCCGGCAGCTTTGCCGCTTTTGGCGGGGTAGGGGAGGGGGCTCCGCTCTCCGTCTCATTCCTTGGAGGCTGGTTGAAGATGTTTCGGGCCATCAGCGACGCCCCCATGCCATTTGGATCGTCTGCTCTAGCTCATCGCCAACGCCATTCACGCTGGTCAGGGCGCGATCAATTGTCTTTCTGATGAATTGGCTTGGATCGACTTCGTAGACGGTCTGCTGGGTCATCCCCGCGTCGGAGATCGCCGTAGACTTCAGCATCGGCTCTGTCATGACCTGACCTGCCAGAATTGATCTCAGGTAGCCTGCCATTTGGGTCTGCGGACCGTCCGACGGTTCATATCTGGTAATCAGGAATTTGACAAAATCCCATGTGACACGCCGACCGATGGCTTCCTCCACGGCCTTGACCGTTTCTGAAGCAAGCTTCAGGAATTGGCTCATGGATGCGATGTCAAGCATACCAGGTACCACGGTAACCAAAAGCCCCGTCGAGGCTGCCAGCGCAGTCAGGGTTAGAAACCCAAGCTGAGGCGGGCAGTCGATCAGGACGATGTCGTAGTTTGCCTCAACCTCTTCAAGCGCCAAGGCGAGGCGCTCTGCAAAGATGGGCTGTACGCGACGGGCGAGAGCGTTTGCGGTCTCGGTTTCGTACTCCGAGAGCATCAAACCGGCGGGCACCATGTCGAGCTTATGGAAGTAGGTCTTTTGGATGACGTTCGAGAGAGGAACTTGGTCCTCATATCTCAAAGCATCATAGATTGTGCCGCCATCGGCGAACTCAAGCTCGGGCCGAAAGCCGAAAAACGTAGTCAAACTTGCTTGCGGATCGAGGTCTAGGACCAGCACGCGGTAACCGCGCAAGGCATACCTTTGCGCAAGATGAATCGTTGCAGTAGTCTTTGATGAACCGCCTTTGAAGTTGACGACGGATATCACCTGGAGACGATCGCCATCACGTCGACCTGGGCGGTAGCTTTCTGCGTTCTTTCCAGTGCGTCCAAGAACATCGCGCAACTCATCAATCTCTTGGGCTGTGTAGAACCGGTGTCCGCGGTTGTCTGTATGCACTTCCGGGAAGCTGCCGTCCTTGTGCCGGTTGCGCAGGTTAGATGTGCTTACGCGCAGGAGGCCGGCAACTTCGGTGGAACTGAAGCGGCGTAGGGACTTTCGTTCTTCGGGTTCGAAAGCGATCTTCATCTGGCGATCCAAAGACTCAGCCAGATTGTCGGCAAATGCTCCGATATCGGAAGAGCCTATGCCTTGCGTGTATCCAATGTTACGATAATCCATGTCCTGCCGCCCACTCTCGGCCTCTGTTGAGGCTCTTAGTCATTCTGACGGCGTACAGCGTGTCTGACGCGTTTTGCCGTCAGAATGGGAATGCCACGATCCAGTGAGTCCGGCAAGAAGAATCTAAATGTAGTGTGAAAGTTATCCACAACACCTATAGGTGTTGCAGCGTAAGAAACTCAGCAAGTCATTGATATAGATATATTAAATGCAGATCTAACCGAATCGAGCCGCTACTCTGTTGAGTTGGCACATTAGCAGCTAACCCCAAGCAACTAATGGCACTTTCTGCCTCCTGCGGAGTTTTCTCCCGGTGAAATTCTTTGGATTCGGGTCAGAAGCTACATCTGATCTTGGCTCGATTCGTACGGCATGAGGCCAAGTCGTTCCGCCCGCTCCAACAGCATTTTCACCGAAGACGGCTGCCATCTTGTTCGGCCACGGGGCGTGCGTTCGCGCATAGATTCCAGCCGTTCACAGATAGCTTGAAGCGTGATGTCGGGATCTGCGCCCTTGATGCCAGCAATAATGGCGGGCAGGCGATCGTCCGTTTCGCGGCGCCCGGCGCGGGCCAGCACCTCGGTAGGCAGGAAGCCGTCGCGGACATAGGCCTTCACAGCGCGCAAGAGCCGGCTTTGGGTCCAGCGACGCGCCTCGGGCAGGGGGCCGTTGATGATGCGCACAACGTCTTCCCAGGCCAAGTCGGGGCGCAACCGGCGCACATGGGGCACCCAATCTTGTGCCGTCTCGTTCAGACGCTCCATGTAGCCGTCTTGCCGCGCGAGCCGCACCTTGCGTAGCGCCGCTGGATCGCGGGCGCGTAGGCCCGGGTTCCCGCCGACCCGGCCCTTAGTACGGGCACTCGCCAGCCCCGCCTTGGTACGTTCGCGGATCAGCGCCCGCTCAAACTCGGCCGCGGCGCCCAGAACCTGAAGCGTGAACTTGCCTTGCGGGGATCCGGTGTCGATCGGGTCCTGAATGGAACGAAAGAACGCCCCCTTGGCCTCCAGCCGTTCGATCACCTCCAGCAGATGCGACAGCGACCGCGCCAGTCGGTCGATCCGAACGACGACCAGCGTGTCGCCTTTGCCGATGCGTTCCAACACCCGCGCCAACACCGGCCGCGCACGATTGCCGCCCGAGGCCTGTTCTTCATGGATCTCGGCGCAACCCGCGGATTTCAGGGCCTGCGACTGGGGCAGGGGAGTCTGATCTTCGGTCGATACGCGGGCATAACCGATCAGGGGCATCAAAACAGTCTTTTTGCAGTTTCATACATCGCTACTAAACGACCGTTTGTAAACGAATGCAAGGGCGTGCACTGTGGCGCTGCTCAGCAGAGAACCCTTGGTTTCCATACGCTGAGCGCGATCAGCGAGCTCTCGCAGACCATCGCGCGCCCGTGCTATATAGGGTGTGCAGGCGCACCCTGACAAAACACTTGGGTAAAATGCAAAAGTGCCGTATTTTGCACACATGAAGACTCAAGTATCTATGCAGTATGATAGTTTTTACGATCCTCTAGTGGATGCGATGGGGCTTGAAGAGACGTCTGAGGACGACCTGTGGTTCCTGCCCGGTCCGATAGAAGAGGAGCCGGATTTTCTGCCGCCCAGACCAAGGGCAGAGTTGCGTGAAACTGAAGTCCTCGACGATTGGCGATGCGCTGAGGCGGGCAGTGCCGCCCGTCTTGCCCGCGTGGCTGGCCGGATCGGCGCGCTGGACGACCGGCTGCGCCGTGGCCCGAAAGGTTGGCGGCACAGGCTCGCGCTGATGGAGGCGGCAGACCTCAGCTGGTTTGTAGGCGACCGAATTGGCCCGGATCGGCTGGCGCTCTGGAAATCCATGCGCTTGTCCGGCGTGCAGGACGACACCGCGGCGCTCGCGCGTGTCGGATGGGCAGTGCGGCGTCTTACAGGCGGCCCTGGACCGGAAGTGGACCTGTCCGCCTTCCTCGACCGCCGCGACCCCGAGAACCTCGGCGTCGAAGCCGAACCCTTCGCGGATCGCGCGGGCGGTTGGCTCGATCTCATGGCGCAAGCCGCCGATCTTCACCCAATCACGCGCGCTTGCATGGGCTTCCATCTCTGGAGTCTCGCGGGCCTCGGGCAGCACGGCGACCGGATGGAAGCGGCGGTCACAGCCGCACGGATCGTGGCCAGTGAGGGCAAGGGGGCACTCTTCGCGCCTTTGGCCATGGGCGGGGCAGGAGGATTGCGCTTCGGTGGCCCACCCGCTGACCGTCTGTCTCGTTGGCTTGACGGGATGGAGACCGCATGCCTGACCGCAATGCGTCACCTCGATGATATCGAGGCATGGTCGGCGAGGGCGGAAGCCGAGATGAGCCCGCTTTCAGGCCGCACGCCCCCGGCCTTGTGCGCGGTACTTACCGAATGGCCGCTCGTGTCCGCTCCGATGGCCGAGGCCCTGATCGGCGCCAGCCGGGCTGCCGTCCAGCGCAACCTTGCTTGGATGGAAGCGCGTGGTCTGATCCACGAGATGACGGGGCAGGGGCGGTATCGGATGTGGAGGGTCGCAACTTAAGCCGTGCTCTTTGTCGGGGGGCCGACAGTTTATGTTAGAGTCAACGCTTCTGTCCGCCAAACTTGCAGAGAATTCGCGCATCTAGCCCAGTTTGACGAATGTTGCTCGAAGCACGAATGTCCGCACAGATGAAAACGAACCGCCCGTGTCCAGTCTTCGTCTCTTGCTGCGGCTTATAAATGCGTGGCCCAGCGAGGATGGCTCTCGTCAATGATCAAGGCATGGCTGTGCCTGCGATGTCCCCTTAGGTGGGGATGGTCGAGTGGCAAATTATCGTGGGTGTGCTCAAGCTCAACGGGATCGCCGGACGGCCAGAGTTTCAGCGC
>NZ_LADY01000013.1:0-40640 GCF_000961715.1 Roseovarius sp. BRH_c41
ACGGAGGCATTGGCCTCTGTCACATGTTTGGCCTCATGCACCGAGTTGAAGACCGGCAGGTCGAGATGCGTCGTGCCGCCCTTGCCGGGGGTGACGCCGCCGACCATCTGGGTGCCGTAAGCGATGGCCTGTTCGGAGTGAAATGTGCCCTGCGAGCCGGTAAGGCCCTGACAGATCACGCGGGTATGTTTGTCGACGAGGACTGCCATTTTGTTTGGCTCCTGAGTTCTGCGGCGGGGCCGCGTTATGGTATGGTCGGATGATCCGGGGCTCCGCCCGTTCGCGCCTCAAACGCTCCACCGGAGCGTTTGCCGGGGCAAAGGCCCCGGACCGGCGCTCACCCTTTGACGGCCTTGACGATCTTTTGCGCACCGTCCTTGAGGTCGTCGGCGGCGATGACGTCGAGGCCGGAGGTGTTGATGATCTCCTTGCCCTTTTCGACGTTGGTGCCTTCGAGACGGACGACGAGCGGCACCTTGAGGCCGACTTCCTTGACGGCCGCCACCACGCCCTCGGCGATCACATCGCAGCGCATGATGCCGCCGAAGATGTTGACGAGGATGCCTTTGACCTGCGGATCAGAGGTGATGATCTTGAAAGCCTCGGTGACCTTTTCCTTGGTCGCCCCGCCGCCCACGTCGAGGAAATTGGCAGGCTCGGCGCCGTAAAGTTTGATGATGTCCATGGTGGCCATCGCCAGACCCGCGCCATTGACCATACAACCAATCTCGCCATCCAGCGCGATGTAGTTGAGGTCGTATTTCGACGCTTCCAGTTCCTTGGGGTCTTCTTCGGTCGTGTCGCGGAGTTCGGCAATGTCCGCGTGCCGGTAAATGGCGTTCGAGTCGAACCCCATTTTGGCATCGAGACATTTCAGATCGCCCTTGTCCGACACGATCAGTGGGTTGATCTCCAGCATCTCCATGTCTTTTTCAACGAAGAGCTTGTAGAGCGTGCCCATCAACGCGACGCATTGCTTGATCTGCCCGCCGGTGAGGCCAAGGTTGAAGGCGATGCGGCGGCCATGGAATGGTTGATAGCCGGTCGCGGGATCGACGCTGAACGACAGGATCTTTTCCGGGGTCTTTTCGGCGACCTCTTCGATATCCATGCCGCCCTCGGTCGAGCAGACAAAGGACACGCGGCTGGTCTGACGGTCCACCAGAAGCGCCAGATACATCTCGGTCTGAATGCCAGAACCATCTTCGATATAGATACGGTTGACTTGCTTGCCCGCCGCGCCGGTCTGCTTGGTCACCA
Source organism: Roseovarius sp. BRH_c41 (assembly GCF_000961715.1). NCBI lineage: Bacteria > Pseudomonadati > Pseudomonadota > Alphaproteobacteria > Rhodobacterales > Roseobacteraceae > Roseovarius > Roseovarius sp. BRH_c41. The sequence goes on from NZ_LADY01000013.1 coordinate 1,261, forward strand.
GCGTGCGGCCCAGCATGCGCTTGGCCTCTTCGGCGGCCTCTTCCACGGAACGGGCCAGACGAACGCCACCGGCCTCGCCGGCGCCCGCCTCTTTGAATTTGCCCTTGCCGCGCCCACCAGCGTGGATCTGCGCTTTGACCACCCAGAGCGGGCCATCAAGTGCGCTTGCGGCTGTTTTTGCCTCTTCAGCGCGCAGAACCACGCGGCCATCCGACACCGGGGCGCCGTAAGAGCGAAGCAGGGCCTTCGCCTGATACTCATGGATATTCATCAAACTGTCCCGTTTTGCTGCGATTGGGACAGGTATAGGCATAGATTGAGTGACGTAATAAACCGTTTTTTGTTGTTTGGCAGCTTTTAGGGTGAAAATCGTCATTTTGTGATCACACGGATAAATCGTGTGATCACAAATCGGAAATTCGGTATGTGCCGGGGTCAAAAAGAATCAGGGCTGACGCATGCCAGCCCTGACCCAAACACGTTGATCTCAGGTGATCAGACCAGCGAAGGGTCGATGTCCTTGCAGGCCTTGACCAGACCTTTGACCGCATCGACCGATTTGTCGAACATGTCCTGCTCGTCCTTGTTGAGCTTGATGTTGACGATCCGCTCGATCCCGCCCGCGCCAATCACAGTAGGCACGCCGACATACATGTCCTTGAGTCCGAATTCGCCGTCGCAATAGGCCGCACAGGGCAGAACCCGCTTTTGATCCTTGAGATAGGCCTCGGCCATTTCGATGGCAGAGGTGGCGGGTGCGTAGAAGGCGGAGCCGGTCTTCAAGAGACCGACGATCTCGGCGCCGCCATCACGGGTGCGCTGCACGATGGCGTCAAGTTTCTCTTGCGTGGTCCAGCCCATCTCGATCAGGTCAGGCAAGGGGATGCCCGCGACGGTCGAATAGCGCACCGAAGGCACCATCGTGTCGCCATGCCCGCCCAGAACGAAGGCGGTGACATCCTTCATCGAGACATTGAATTCGACGCTGAGGAAGTGGCGGAAACGGGCAGAATCCAGCACGCCGGCCATGCCGCAGACCTTGTGTGCAGGCAGCCCAGAGAATTTTTGCAACGCCCAGACCATCGCATCGAGCGGGTTGGTGATGCAGATGACGAACGCGTCGGGGGCATGGGCGGCGATGCCTTCGCCCACCGATTTCATGACCTTGAGGTTGATCCCCAAGAGATCATCGCGGCTCATGCCGGGTTTGCGCGGGACGCCTGCGGTGACGATGCAGACATCGGCCCCCGCGATATCGGCATAGGATTGCGTGCCCCGGAGCGCGGCGTCGAACCCTTCGGACGGGCCGGATTCCGCGATATCGAGAGCCTTGCCCTCGGGGGTGCCTTCGGCGATGTCGAACAGGACGATATCGCCCAGTTCCTTCAGCGCGGCGAGATGGGCGAGGGTGCCGCCAATCTGTCCGGCGCCGATCAGCGCAATCTTGGGTCTGGCCATTGGATCATTCTCCGTCGGTTGAAAAGTTGCGCTTGGGCGTAGTCCGAATTCTGCGCTCTTGCAAGGGTGCTGCGCTGCGGCGGATTTTCGGCGTGACAGCGGGATGCGGTCGTATACCGTGAAAGTGCAAGCAGAGTCAGGGGTTAGGGATCAAACGGATGACAGGCGACGTGATTGCAGTCGGCGTGTTCGCGGCCCTCTTGGCCGGAGTGTCCAAGGGCGGTTTCGGCTCGGGCGCGTCATTTGCAGGGGCGGCGATTCTGGCGCTTTTCGTTCCGCCCGGTGTGGCTCTTGGGATCATGCTACCGATCCTGATGCTGATTGATATCGCCACTTTGCGTCCCTATTGGCGGCAATGGGGCAGGGTCGAAGTGACGATGTTGATCCTCGGCGGACTGCCTGGGATTGGTCTTGGCATGGCGTTCTACCGGATGGCCGATGCGGATCTGTTGCGGCTGTTGATCGGGGGCATCGCGTTGGCCTTCGTGCTGTGGCAGGCTGTGCTGAGAGCGCGCGTGATGCGTCGGGGGAAGTCTCCGCTCCCGGGATGGGTTGGCCTGTTTGCGGGTCTCGTTGCGGGGTTCACCAGCTTTGTCAGCCATGCAGGCGGGCCGCCTGCGGCGGTTTACCTCCTATCGCGGGGGCTGGACAAGACGCGCTATCAGGCGACCACCGTGCTGATGTTTTTCGTCTTCAACATCGTCAAGGCAGTGCCCTATGGGATGCTGGGCCTCTTCACGCAGCAGACGCTGATGATCGACCTGGTCCTCGCCCCTTTTGCCCTCTTGGGGGCGTGGATTGGCGTGCGCGCGCACCGGATCATGCCGGAACGCGCGTTCTTTGCGGTGACCTATGTGTTGCTGACCCTGACGGGGATCAAGCTGATCTGGGACGGGCTGTTTTAAGCACCCTTGCCTGGTTTGGGGTCGGTTTTGGTGGTGGCCTCATAGGCCTGTCCGCTGGCCATCAGACAGCTGATGCCGTCGCTGCCTGTCACGGTGATGGTCCAACTGCCGGACGTGTCCGAGGCAAAGACCTCGACCACCATGTTGTTGGCCCCAAGCCCCATGGATTGCCGCGTCTCGCCATAGGCATCGGCCAACCGCTGCACCACCATGTCGCGCGGGGCGCAGGCCCCCGATTGCGCCTGCGCCGGGGCACTCGTCAGCGCTATTGCGCTCAGAACGGCCATCACTGCTTTGATCATCAGTCACCCTTTCTCTTGGGTTGGCCCCCCGGCCGTCGCGCGACCGATCATGCCGAAAGAGAGATGAACAGGTGGTTAATGAACGCGCCCGGACCGCAGACTCTGGTCCACCGCTGCGTCGCGGCGAGAAATCTCTTGAAAATTTCCACCGAAAAGTGCCATGCCTGCGCAAGATTATTACCGCAGATAGAATCCAAAGAGGGCAGACCCATGGACAGCAGCATGCATCCCTACCGTTCGGTGCTTTACATCCCCGGCTCAAAGGAGCGCGCGTTGGAGAAGGCACGCGACCTGCCCACCGATGCAATCATCTTTGATCTTGAAGATGCGGTGGCGCCGGATGCCAAGGCTGAGGCTCGCGCCACGCTGGTGGATGCCCTGCGGCAGGGGGGGTATGGCTATCGGTTCAAGATTGTTCGGATCAACGCGTTGACCACCGAATGGGGGCTGGAGGATGCCCGCGCCTTGCGCGATGCGGGGGCTGATGCGATCCTCTTGCCCAAGGTCAATACGCCCTCGGATATTGACAATCTGTCAGACGTGATCGGGTCGGATCTGCCTGTCTGGACGATGATGGAAACGCCTGTCAGCGTTTTCAACGCCCGAGAAATCGCGGCGCACCGGCAAGTGACGGGGCTGGTGGCGGGCACCAACGACCTGATCAAGGATCTGGGCTGCCGGGTGCGCGCCGACCGGATGCCGCTCTGGACCGGGTTGCAGATGATCGTGATGGCGGCGCGTGCGGCACGGATCGTGGCGGTGGATGGGGTTTACAATCGCTTTCGTGATGGCGACGGGCTCAAGTTCGAATGTGAACAGGGGCGTGATCTTGGGTTTGACGGCAAGACTCTGATCCATCCCGCACAGCTTGAAATCGCCAACACCGCCTTTGCCCCGACCAATTCCGAAATTGAACTGGCTCAACGGCAGATCGCAGCCTATGAAGAAAGCCGTGCCTCGGGTCAGGGGATTGCCGTGGTGGACGGGCAGATCGTCGAGAATTTGCACGCGGTGTCGGCACAGCGCATCCTCGCCAAGGCACAGGCGATACGGGAAATGGCAGCGGAGTAGCACCCATGGTTTATCTCATCCTCGGACTGATCCTCTGGATCGCGGCGCATCTGTTCAAACGGGCGGTGCCCGATCTGCGCGCAAGGATGGGGAACGCGGGCAAAGGGCTTGCAGCGCTTGGCATTCTGGCGGGTCTGGTGCTGATGGTCATCGGCTATCGGCAGGCAGAGGTCATCAATGTCTGGTATCCGCCAAGCTGGACAGTGCATATCAACAACCTGATGATGCTGGGCGCGGTGTTTCTCTATGGCATGAGCGCGACCAAGGGGCGGTTGCGTGGTGCGATGCGTCATCCGCAATTGACGGCGGTCAAGGTCTGGGCGGTGGCGCATTTGTTGGTCAATGGCGATCTGGCCTCGCTCGTGCTGTTCGGCGGGCTGCTGGTGTGGGCCGTGGTTGAGGTGGTGATGATCAACAGGGCCGAGGATTGGGTCCGACCCGCGCCGGGCGAGGCGAAACGGGATATCGTGCTGGTGGTGATCACCGTGGTGATGTTCCTGACGATAACCTTTATTCACAACTGGCTGGGTGTCTGGCCGTTTCCGGGGTGAACCATGAAACTCTACCGATTTCTCAGCGCCGACGACACGTCGGAGTTTTGCCACAAGGTCACGGCTGCGCTCAACAAGGGATGGGAGCTATACGGCGATCCCACCTATGCCTTTGACGCGGCCAATGGCGTGATGCGGTGCGGTCAGGCCGTGGTGAAAGAAAAAGACGGCAGCTACTCGGCCGACACGAAACTTGGAGAGCAGTGAGCATGGCCAAGACCAATCCGGGCCGGTTTTTCGAGGATTACAGCATCGGGCAGGTGATACCCCATGCGGTGCCGCGCACCGTGTCGGGGGGCGAGCGCGCGCTCTATCACGCGCTCTATCCGGCGCGGCACGCAATCTATTCGTCGGATGAATTCGCCCATGTCTGCGGCCTGCCTGCGAGCCCGATTGACGATCTGGCGGCGTTTCATATCGTGTTCGGCAAATCTGTGCCCGACATCTCGCTCAATGCCGTGGCCAATCTGGGCTATGCCGAGGCACGGTGGCTGCGTCCGGTCTATGCTGGCGACACGCTGCGCGCGCAGTCCGAGGTGATCGGGCTCAAGCAAAACTCCTCGGGCAAGACCGGGGTGGTCTATGTCCGCACCACCGGGTTTAACCAACACGACCTGCCGGTGATGGAATTCGTCCGCTGGGTCATGGTGCGCAAGCGGGATGAAGCGGCGCCCGCCGCCGCAGATCACGTCCCGGATACTGCCGCCTGCGTGGCGGCGGGCGACCTCATCATTCCTGCGGGGCTCGATTTCACACATTACGATTTCACCCTCGCCGGAGAGCCACATCGTTGTGGCGATTACGAGATTGGCGAGCAGATTGACCATGTGGACGGCGTGACGATTGAGGAGGCCGAGCATATGATGGCCACGCGCCTCTGGCAGAACACCTCCAAGACACATTTCGACGCCACGCCGCGTGCCGATGGCAAGCGGCTCATTTATGGTGGGCATGTGATCTCGATGGCGCGGGCGCTGTCGTTCAACGGTCTGGCCAATGCGCAGATGATTGTGGGAATAAATGCTGGCAGCCACGCCAACCCCTGCTTTGCGGGCGACACCGTGCGGGCGTGGTCCGAGGTTTTGGATCGTGCGGAAACATCCGCGCCGGGGGTCGGTGCGCTGAGGTTACGCTTGGTCGCCACGAAGGGCGGCGCGCCGTTTACGCTGCGGGGGCCGGACAGCAAATACTTGCCGCATGTCCTCTTGGATCTGGATTACTGGGTTCTGATGCCGACATAGGCGGGCATCAGAACTTGCGCAAGATTTCCTGCAAGTCAGGTTCATCCACCAACTTGGCCGCTTTGCGCGGAGTCACCCAGATGCGCCGCCGCTCTCGCACCTCGGGAAAGGTGTCCTTCATTTCGCCTTTGCGCAGGCGGATCTTGAATAGGTCCGCCTCGACCGGCAGTGCCGTGCCGCTGGTCAATCCCTTGTCATACGCGAACCGTCCGACGTAGCGCGCCTTGTCCGCATCGGCAAGCACGCCTGCCTCTTCCCAAGCCTCTTGCAAGGCGGATTGCGCTGCTGTGAGCCCGGTGATCGGCCAGCCCTTGGGCACGACCCAACGTCCTGTGTCACGGCTCGTGATCAGCAAGACTTCCTTGCGCCCCTTGTGCTTGCGCCAGCATAGGGCCGCCACCTGCATATTGGGTGGAATCGGAGGAAAGATGACCGCGCCGGGCGCGGTCTGAGGAAAGACTTGGCTCATTATGATTTGCTCTGCTCGGGCAAAATTATTCTAGCACTATACATAGGACTGAATGTCGCAAAATTCAAATCACGCGTTGTTGCGAGGCTTGGCACGTAATGTGGGGTCCGCTTGGGTTGGATCTTCGGGCCAGGGATGCCGGGGATAGCGGCCGCGCATGTCCTTGCGCACATCCGCATAGGAACTGGCCCAGAAGCCGGGAATGTCCAGAGTCGTTTGCACCGGGCGATTTCCCGGCGATAGCAGCGTCACGCGCAAGGGTGTCCGCCCCACCATGGGATGGGTTGTCTGGCCAAACATTTCCTGCAAACGCAGGGTGATCTCGGGATGCTCGCCGCTGTAATCTATCGGGATATTGCGCCCGAGGGGTGTGGTGAACTGTGCCGGGGCTGCGTGGTCAAGCATCTGCATCTCGTCCCAGCTCAGACGCGCCCGCAGAGCGTTGAGCATGTCAAACCGTTTCCAGTCTTGGGCGGCCCGAACCCCAGTCAGATAGGGCAGGAGCCAGTCCTCCAGACTGTCCATCAGCGCTGTCTCTGACATGTCCGGGAGTGTCTCTCCGCCATCGCGCAGCAATTGAACGCGCGCAACGAACCTGCGCGCCGGGTCGGACCACGACAGTCCCAGATCACGCACCCCGTCCAGCATGGCGCGTGCGATGGTATCCTCGGGTGCGTCTTTCCAATGGCGGTCATCCAGAATTAGCGCGCCCAGTCTTTCTTGGGCGCGCGCCACAACGCGCCGCTCGCGTTTGTCCCAAAAACAGACATCTTGCCACGTGATGCGATCGGCAAATAGCCCGCGAACCTCGGCTTCGGAAATTGTAAGGGCTTGCCGGACGCGTGCCTCGCGCGGGTTGCCATCCAGATCGGTTGCCACGATCAGGCGCGCTTGTCCCATGGGATCCCCATCTGGCAGGATCGCGCCTTTGCCACCTGACAGCACATAGCGCGGCTCATCGCCCTTGCGGCGCAGGCCAATCCGGTCGGGATAGGCAAGTGCTGCACATTCGGCGTCACTCATCTCGGCATCAGGTGAAGTCCTGGATTGAGATGCCAGTCGCCGGGCTTCAACCTTGATCCGCTCCAACGTGCCACGGTGGACCGGGTGCGACTGCCGGGCCTCATACCCGCGAAGATCACGCAGGGCAGCCAGCCGGAGCGCCAAGTCCACAGGCGCACCACGCCCCAGCGGGTCGCGTTCGGCCAAGAGGGCAGCCATCAACGCCGCCTTTGGGCCAGCCCATGCCAGCATATGCGCCAGACGCGGGTGCAATGGCAGGGCCGCAAGCGTCTTGCCGTGCGCGGTGATCCGGCCAGCGACATCCAGAGCGCCCAGGTGTCGCAAGAGCGTCTGAGCCTCGACATAGGCACCGGGATTGGGCGGTGTGAGGAGCGGCACATCCTCTGGCGCGGCCCCCCAGAGCGCCAGTTCCAGCGCCAGACCGGCCAGATCCGCCGCCTCAATCTCGGCTGGGGGAAAGGCTTGCAAAGCACCCTCTTCGCCCTTGGTCCAGAGCCGATAGCAGCGTCCCTCGGCCACACGGCCTGCACGACCGGCGCGCTGCGTCGCCTCGGCACGGGTCACCGGCTCTGTCACCAACCGTGACATGCCAGAGCCCGGATCAAACCGTGCCCGACGGGACCGGCCCCCGTCAACCACGACACGAATGTCTTCGATCGTGAGAGACGTCTCGGCGATGGCCGTGGCCAAGACAACCTTGCGACCTTGCTCCATCGGGGCGATGGCGGCGCGCTGAGCGGCAAACTCCATCGCGCCGAAGAGCGGGCGCAGGTGGCAGTCCCCGGGCAGACCTGGACGCAACAGGGCTTCAACTCGGCGAATCTCTCCCTCGCCGGGAAGAAAGACCAGGATGCCGCCCGTCGTCTCTGCTGTGGCCTCTGCCACAAGATCGGCCAATGCCTCTTCAAAGCGGTGTGTCTTGGACCGGGGACGGTCGCGCCAGCGGATTTCAACCGGATAGGTGCGCCCCTGCGAGGTGATCATGGGGGCGTCGCCCATCAGATGCGCAACCGGCGCGGCATCGAGTGTGGCGGACATGACCAACAGGATCAGATCGTCGCGGAGCGCGCCCGCGACCTCGAGACAGAGAGCCAGCCCCAGATCGGCATTGAGCGAGCGTTCGTGAAATTCATCAAAGATCACCGCACCCACGCCGCGCAACTCGGGATCGGATTGGATCATGCGGGTCAATATCCCCTCTGTCACCACCTCAATGCGGGTTTGCTCCCCCACACGCGCCTCGCCGCGTACCCTGTAACCGACGGTTTCACCGGGGTTTTGCCCAAGGCTCTGCGCCATCCGCTCGGCTGCGGCGCGGGCCGCAAGGCGACGCGGCTCGAGCATCAGGATACGTTGGTCAGTCAGTCCGGCCTGCAACATCTCGAGCGGCACGACCGTGGTCTTGCCCGCACCGGGCGGGGCCTGAAGGACCGCGCGGCGACGGGAGCGCAACGCGTCAAGCAGGGCCGGAATGGCATCATGGATGGGTAATGCGGGCGTCATGCCCGCGTTATCGGGCATCGGCGCAGGCTTGGCCAGAGGGTTGAGGTCTCTCGGCTCTGGACAAGGCCCGTCGGGCCAAGGCATGAAGGCACGCGAGGACAAGAAGGGCAGCGCATGGATATTGCGGACATCGCAGACAAGATCATCGCGGGCGACCGGCGGGCGTTGGCGCGGGCGATCACCTTGATCGAGAGTGCGAGACCCGATCACCGCGCTCAGGCTGCGGATCTGATGGAAGTGTTGAAGCGTGTCGGCAAGCAAGCGGTGCGCATCGGCCTCTCGGGCACGCCGGGGGTGGGAAAATCCACCTTCATCGAGAGTTTCGGTATGATGCTGACCGGACGGGGTCTGCGGGTGGCGGTGCTGGCGGTTGATCCATCCTCGGCGCGCTCTGGCGGCTCGATCCTCGGCGACAAGACGCGGATGGAGCGGCTGAGCCGCGATCCGGCGGCCTTTATCCGCCCCTCCCCCAGCCAGAGCCATCTGGGCGGCGTGGCACGCCGCACGCGCGAGGCGGTGGCGCTCTGCGAGGCGGCTGGGTTTGACGTGGTGTTGATCGAGACGGTTGGGGTGGGTCAATCCGAGACTGTGGTCGCGGAAATGTCTGATATCTTTGTGCTTTTGTTGGCCCCAGCGGGCGGGGACGAGTTGCAGGGCGTCAAGCGCGGCATCATGGAAATGGCCGATCTCATTCTGGTGAACAAGGCTGATGGCGATCTCAAACTGGCGGCGCTGCGGACCTGTTCGGATTATGCAGGCGCTTTACGCCTTCTGCGCAAGCGGCCTCAAGATCCCGACGGCTATCCCAAGGCGATGACGGTTTCGGCCCTACAGGATGAAGGTCTGCAAAGGGCATGGGACGAGATGACCGCGCTGGTGGAGTGGCGGCGCGAGACCGGGCATTTCGACGGGCGCCGGGCGGAGCAGGCGCGCTATTGGTTCGCACAGGAGGTGCGTCAGGGTCTCTTGGCGCAACTGGAAACACCGGCTGCCAAAGCTGCGATGCAGGAGTACGCCGCGCGCGTCGCGGCGGGAGATGTCACGCCAACGGTGGCTGCGGCCGCGGTTCTGAGCCAAGTCAAAGGTTAGATTTTCATTTGCTTTCAGGGGGTTGAATGTAAACCCCTTCAGGCAGATCAAGCGCCGCTCTGAGGTCTCTCAATTGGGCCATGGACAGGGTGATCTTTTGCATGCCGTCCGTGCGCGGATCATATTGCTCGATGGTCACACATTCTTCAAACGCATTTATTATCACATCTTCGCCCAAGGGCGCAGTACCCTCATCGACGAGGGTTATCACGGTGGAGTCAAACTCGTGTTCGATGGAAAACATATCCATAGAGTACTGCGTTGGCGGGTCTTTGCAAGGGGGAGGAGTCTGGATGCAAAAGGGCTGTAAGTGTCGCAAAACCCTGATAGGTTGGGCCCTGATCTTGGAACTGGCAGGGGTGTTGTGATGCGGTGGATGTCTGTTTTTGGTCTTCTGGCGCTCGTCGGTTGCGTCGAGGTTGTGGAACAGGGGCCTGTCAGCCGCCCGGCACCGCAAGGCACATCGCGGCCAGTGGCGACAACCCCGACGCGGGCGCAGGTGGATCAATTTATTTCGGTTGTTCAACGGGTTGAGCCTGTTGCAGAGCGGGAGTGCCGCGCCCGGGCACCCGGTCAGAACTGCGACTTCCGGATCGTTGTGGATGACCGACCGGGGCAACCACCGAATGCCTATCAGACTTTGGATAAGAGCGGTCAGCCCATTCTGGCCTTTACGCTACCGCTGATTGCACAGGTGCGCAATCGTGACGAACTGGCCTTTGTCATGGGGCACGAGGCGGCACACCACATCTCGGGGCATATTCCGCGTCAGCAACAGAATGCTGCGGCGGGAGCAATCCTGTTGGGGGGATTGGCGGCGATCACGGGCGCCAGTCAGACCATGGTGGATCAGGCGGTCGACATTGGGGCCGGGGTTGGTGCGCGGAGTTACTCCAAGAATTTTGAATTGGAGGCGGATGGATTGGGCACGATCATCACCCATCGAGCCGGTTACAATCCGGTCAAAGGTGCTGAATACTTTACACAAATTCCTGATCCAGGGAACCGCTTTCTTGGGACGCATCCGCCGAATGCGCAGCGGATTGAAACCGTGCGGCGGGTGGCGGCCGGGCTGTAATGCGGCAGTTGAAGGGTGTCGTCAGTGACCGGGGATCGAGCTATGCGGTCTCGGGCGGGGTGGCCTGCGACCGGGACGCCGTGGATGAATTCCTCAAGTTGTTGAAAAAAGACAAGAAATTTGCCCGCGCCACGCATAACACCTGGGCTGTTTTGCTCAGAGACGGCACCCCGCTGAAGGGCGATGATGGCGAGGCTGGCGCAGGGCAGGTGATCCTGCGCATGCTGGAACGCGCCGATTTGCGCGATCATCTTGTTGTCGTAACCCGTTGGTATGGCGGGAAAAAGCTGGGTGGTGACCGGTTTCGCCATGTGCAGGACTGCGTGCGTGCCTATTTGGAGGAGAGCCCGGATTGATCTAGGTCAAGGTGCGGCGTGGCTTTCGAAGGCAAACTGGCGTGGCAGCAAAGGGGAATTGGCATGCAAAGCACGACGACCTTGAAACGTCACGCGCAGTTGGTGGATCAGATGGCCAGCAGCTTGGGCGTTGATTTAGAACAGAAAATCATGGAAGGCCATCTGACGATGGAGGCCTTGAGCGATGTGGTTCTGGCCTGCACCGGCTGTTCAAATCCCGAGGCTTGTGGCCATTGGTTGGAAGAGAACAAGGTTGCGACGGCGACCCCGGATTACTGTCGGAACAGCAACGTTTTTGATTTGCTGATCGCGGGCAAACACGCCTGACCGGAAGGTACAGGATGTACCAAACGTACGCGGCTTTTGTACGCACGCGGTGCGCGTGCCGATGACTCAGAGGCGTGCGCCGAGCGCAGAGGCAATCCCGAAGAAGAAACACGCCGTGGCCAGAGCCACGAAGAGATGCCAGATGGCATTCGAAAAGCGCAAGCTCTCCCACGCGTAGAACACGACACCGAAGGTGTAGAGCAGACCGCCCGCCAGAAGAAGCCCGAGGCTGTGACCCGGCAGAATCGGAGTGAGCGGGATAAAGAGCGCCACCCCGATCCATCCAAGCGCCACATAGGGCATCCAGCCGGTCGGCATCTGGCCGGGTTTGGCCCTGATCTTGGTCACGGCACCAAAGATCGCGAGCAGCCACACCAACGCAAGAACGACATAGCCAAAGGCGGTGCCCAAAAGCACGCTGAGCGGCGTGAAGGTGCCCGCGATTTTCACATAGATCGCGGCGTGATCAAGGCGACGCAGGATGGGCCGGGCGGCGGTATGGGCATAGAGATGATAGGCCGCAGAGGCGCCCAGCATCAACAAGAGCGCGCCGGAATAGACGATGGTCGAAGCCAGCGTGACCCCATCCATGCGCAGCGCCCACATGGCAAAGAGCACGCCCACACCGGTGAGCGCCGCCAGCAGGCCGACAATATGCACCGCCCCGTCAGCAAGACGTTCGGCGCGGGAATAGGCGGGATAGGACATGTCAATCATCCGGTCTGTTTGGCAGAAGTGTATTAATTTTTCTATGAGCTGTCTCACGATATGGTTGGAGTCTGCAGAATTTCGTGGCGTTTTGAGGGTGACGTTGCGGCAATCCCGGCGCAGCGAAAAAAAGAATCGAGTCGCACCCCACCGCAGGATTTGCGATAGTATGCGCTGCAACAAAGGAGTGTGATCATGAATCGCCGTCTTGTTCTGGGTTTTGTGAGCGCCGGAATGCTCACCCTTGGCTGGCCGGTCACCGCGCAAACCGCGCAGATGAGCGCCGCCGAAATCACCGCGTTGTTGTCTGGCAACACCATTGTCGGGAATTGGTCCGGCACCGACTATCGGCAGTTCTTTGAGGCCGATGGCCGCACGGTCTATATGCTCGGCGATGGCCGCCGTGACGATGGCCAATGGCGCGTGAGTGCCGAAACGAACGACTATGAAAGCTGGTGGCGCAGCACCGGCTGGACGCCCTATGCCATGGTGCGCACCGATGCAGGCGGCTATGCGTGGATCAATGGCGACCGGCTCGAGCCCTTCGAGGTGCTGAGCGGGCGGCAGATCGAGTAAGCGCCCGCGCTCTGACAGGAGCACGAGCCACCTTTTTCAAAGTCAGTTCACCAGATTGGCTGGGGTTTCCCCGGCAAAGAAGGCGCGTAGGTTCTCGACCGCCATCAACCCCATCGCCTCGCGCACTTCGAGGGCTGCGGTGCCCAAATGCGGCAGGAGCGCGACGTTTTCCAGTGCCTTGAGCGCATCCGGCACAATCGGTTCACGCTCGTAGACATCGAGTCCGGCCCCGGCGATGCGGCCCTGTTGCAGAGCGGCGACCAGCGCCGCCTCATCCACCACATCGCCGCGGGCGATATTGATGAAATGCGCGGTCGGTCGCATGGCCTCGAACACGGCGGTATTGAGCAGGTGCCGGGTCTCGGCCCCGCCGGGGACGGCGACGACGAGGAAATCCGCCTCGGCGGCCACGGCCTCGATCGAGCCAAGCTGGCGGGCGTCGAAATCGAGCGGTTTGGGCGAGCGGTTGTGATAGACGACCTGCATGCCAAAGCCGAAATGGCAGCGCCGGGCAATTGCCTGACCAATGCGGCCCATGCCGATGATGCCCACCGTCTTGCCGGTGACATGCATCCCCAGCATCTGTGTGGGATTCCAGCCCGGCCATTTGCCCGTGCGCACCAAACGGTCGCCTTCGCCTGCGCGGCGTGCGGTCATGAGGAGCAGGGTCATCGCGATATCGGCGGTGGCATCCGTCACGGCACCGGGTGTGTTGGTCACGGCGATACCCACAGCGCGGGCGGCGGCCACGTCGATATGGTTATAGCCCACACCGAAATTGGCGAGGATGCGACAACGCGAATTCTCGGCCTCGGTAAAGACATCGGCCTGAAACATGTCGCCCAGCGTCGGCAGGATGCCATCGTAGAGCGCCAGTGCGCCGCGCATCTGCCCCGGCTTGAGCGGGGTGTTGTCGTCGCGGGTCTCGACTTCAAAATGGCTGCGGGCGGCGTCGAGCACGCGGTCCGGCATGGGGCGGGTCAGAAGGATCCGTTTCAATGCAGTTTTTCTCCGATGGGAATGTCTTGGTCGGGGCGTATCAGAACGATATCGCCATTGCTATCGCTCAGCCCCAGCACGAGGATTTCTGACAGGAACTTGCCAATCTGGCGGGGCGGAAAATTGACCACGGCCAGCACCTGACGTCCGATCAGGGTCTCAGGTGTGTAATGGGTGGTGATCTGGGCGCTCGATTTCTTTTCGCCAAGTTCGGGGCCGAAATCGACCCAGAGCTTGATCGCGGGTTTGCGGGCCTCGGGATAGGGTTCGGCGCGGGTCACGCGGCCGACGCGGATGTCCACGGCGAGAAAGTCGTCAAAGGTGATTTCAGCCATTGCGCAGTGCCTTGGAGCGGTCGGTGGCGGCCGCCACGGTTTTCAGCATCAGGGGCGGCAGGCCCGTCTCAGGGTGCATCAGCACCTCCAGCCCCGCCTGCGTGGTGCCATTGGGGCTGGTGACGTTCTGGCGCAACTGCGCCGGGGTTTCGTCTGCGGCCTCGGCCAAGGCGCCCGCACCGGCGACGGTGGCCTGAGCCAGTTGCATGGCGAGGGTGGGCGAGAGGCCCTGCGCCTCGCCCGCCTGCGCCATGCATTCGATCATGTGGAACACATAGGCGGGGCCAGAGCCAGAAAGGCCGGTCACAGCGTCCATCTGGTCCTCATGGTCGAGCCGCACCACCTGACCCACCGCGCGCAAGAGCGCCTCGGCCAGATCGAGATGGGCGGCATTGGCATTGGCATTGCCGATGATAGCGGTGATGCCGCGCGCCACGGCAGCGGGGGTGTTGGGCATGGCGCGGATGATCGGGGTCTGCGCGCCCAAGACGGACTCGAAGGCGGCAATCGGCGTGCCGGCGGCGACAGAGATGAACAGCGTGGTGCCATTGCCCATGGCGGCGAGGCTGGGGAGGGCCGCGCCCATCATCTGCGGCTTGACCGCGACAAGGGTGATGGCGGGGCTGGCGGGCAGGTCGGTGTTGAGATGCACGCCGGTGCCGCGCAGCCAGTCGGAGGGGTTGGGATCCATCACCCAGACCGATGCGGGCGGCAGCCCACCCGCCAGCCAACCTTGCAACATGGCGCTGCCCATCTTGCCGCAGCCCAATAAAACAAGGCCTTTTTGGGCCAGATTGTCCATGTTCATGGTGGTATCCCCGCGTCTGTGAGTGCAATCGCGGGGACAGTGTTACGCGCGCCCGTAGGCCTCTGCAATGGCGACTTGCATGGCGTCGCGGGGGGATTGGTCACCCCAGATCGCGAGTTGCAGGGCGGGGTAATACCGCTCGGCATTGGCAACGGCGGCATGCAGCATGGTGTCGATCTGCTCGGGGCTGGCGACCTGAGCACCGGCGAGGACGAGGCCGTAACGATAGACCATCAGTTTCTGCTCGGCCCACCAAGTAAAGGCGCCGGTCCAGCATTCATCATTGATTTCATTGAGGATTTCAAAGAGAACGGGGAGCTTGTCGGCGGGCGGGTCCATGTCGAAGGTGCACACCAGACGCAGGGTTTCGTCATATCCGGACCAGGCGAGGGTCAGGGAATAGGTGCGCCATTGCGCCTCGACGGCCATGGCGATCTGGTCATCGCCGATGCGGTCGAACTCCCACTCGTGATGCTCGGCAATATGTTCAACGATATCAATGGGATGGATATCGTCCTGCAAGAACTGCTCTGAAAGTGCCATGGCGCCGCCTCATTTGCTGTAGCGCGGGGGTGGCGTTGCACCCCTAGCGCTAGGTGCCTGCTCTACGGACGGGGGCCATTCCCCTCGCCCATACCAGATATGGTGCGGGGTTTCGGGCAGCCTGTAAAGCTATTTGTTGGGGGGAGAGGCAATATCTTGTGGATGGAATGATAGCTGCCGCAAGAGAAGGCGACAGGGGAGGGGATTGGGGGGACGTACGGGTGTGCGGTTTGAGCGTACGGGAGAGCGGTGGTGGGTGCCAACCATGCCGCATAGCTTGTAGGCAACCGCTGCTTTCAATATCGAACGGGCATGCAATATGGTGTCGAATGCGATGGATGGCACTGTCGACCGGAATTTGAAAGGGTATTGGCCGCGGGCAGCTTGACTTTGAGGGAAGCGTTCGGACACTTTACCGGAAAGAAAATTTTGGTGCATAGTGGCAAGTGCTAAAAAGATACTAGAGAGAATGCAGAACAATTCAAAGGCTGATTGGAAAATCAGCGATTTTGAAAAGGTTTGCGCATATGTAGGGATAAGCTGTGATCCGCCTAGCGGTGGGGGAAGTCACTACAAGGTGACGAGTAAGCATCTTGAAGGTATATTGACTGTGCCATCAAACCGACCAATTAAGGCTGTATACGTTCGCAAGTTTGTGAGCTACATCGCAGCGCATTGTGAAATTGAGGAAGATTCAAATGAATGAGTATGTGATCATCATTCTTCCACTTGCCGATGAAGATGGAGGAGGGTTTGTAGGCTTGGTGCCTGATCTTCAAGGCTGTATGTCGGACGGCGAAAGCAGGGATGAAGCGCTCGCCAACACACAGCAAGCAATGATCGAATGGATAGAGCATCAAAAGGCGCGTGGAATTGATCTACCGAAGCCGGGAGTATCAATTGAACGCGCGTCAGAGCAACGGAAATCGTTGCTCAGGGCGCTTAAGGCCATGATGTCCTATATGGAAGAAGCGGATGGACGCATCGCAGAGCTTGAAAAAGCTCTTGAAGAAGCCGTTGATGGAATATCAAACAGTTGGGAAAAGAACTTGCCATTGTTTGAGAGTGCGGATGCAAGAATTTATCGCTCCCGGCCAAAAGTAGCGCACTAGAACGACAACCGTACTTCGGGCCTTACAAACCCCGCCCTTTATCGGAGATGACGCGTCACTTTATCGGCCCACTTGTGAGCTACTCCCAGCCGCACACGGTGCATATGGGCCACAATGCCCTGTGGCGCGACTTCAAAACGTGACACGCACCAGACCCCACCCGAAGACGTCTTGGATTGGTTGACGGTGGCGAGGCAAAGCAACACCGCGCGCCTTTAGCCGCGCTTCGACGTGTCTCAAACCTTTTCCGCCCCTTGAATGATCTGCTGTTGCAGCGCCAGAAGCGCGTTATCTATCGTTTTGCCCAACATGCCAACATTATGATTCAGATGGGGAATTTATGCAGTTAGAATGTTGGCGTGTTTTATACAACAGGCCGGTGATTTGGCGGCATAAAGCGGCAGCCACAGAGGTTGCCTCGCCAGACCGCGGCCCGGCGACCGCGCGGCGTGGAGTTTGGTCGGCGTGAGGGTTTGGTGGGTTGGCACACACCCTACGGGCTTGGTTTGGTGCGCTGGGCTCTGCTTACTTCTCCAGCGCCTCGATGCGCGCCTTCAGGGCTTCGTTTTCTTCGCGGGCCTTTTGGGCCATGGCGCGCACGGCGTCGAATTCCTCGCGCGTTACGAAATCGCGGTCGGCGAGCCAGCGGTCGATCAGGGATTTCATGGCGGTCTCGGCCTCGGTCCGCGCGCCCTGGGCGACGCCCATGGCATTGGTCATCAACTGGCTGAGGTCGTCGAGCACTTTGTTACGGGTTTGCATCGGTTTCTCCGGCGTTGCATCTGCTCTCTTATATGTGTCGGGCGGGCCAGATCACAAGGTTGACTTGGCCTGATGGCAGAGGCAGACAGGCGCCTATGCAAGCCATGATCCCCTTTCCCGACATCGCGCCCGAGATCTTCTCGATTTCGCTCTTTGGCATCGACTTTGCGCTGCGTTGGTATGCGCTGGCCTATATCGCGGGAATCGTGATCGGCTGGCGGTTGGTGGTGGCGAGCGTGAAGCGACCGGGCCTCTGGCCGGGAGGTGTCGCGCCGATGCGGCCCGAACAGGTCGAGGATCTGCTCACTTGGGTCATTCTGGGCGTCATCTTGGGCGGGCGGCTGGGCTATGTGCTGTTTTATCAGCCGGGCTATTATCTGGCCAATCCGGGCGAGATTCTAGCGGTCTGGCAAGGCGGGATGGCGTTTCACGGCGGGCTGATGGGTGTGGTACTGGCGGTGGTGGTGTTTTCCTGGCGTCAGGGCATTGCGTGGCTGTCGGTGGCGGATGCGCTCTGCATGGTGACGCCGGTGGGATTGCTGCTGGGGCGGATCGCGAATTTCATCAACGGCGAGCTTTGGGGGCGGGCGACGGACCTGCCTTGGGGCGTGGTCTTTCCGGGGGCGGCGGCGCAGGACTGTGCCGGGGTTGTGGGGCTTTGTGCGCGGCATCCCTCGCAGCTATACGAGGCGGCTCTGGAGGGGTTGATCCTTGGCGCGGTGCTGTTGTGGCTGGGCTGGCGGCGCGGCGCGCTGAGGGTGCCCGGCACGCTGACGGGGCTGTTTTTCGCAGGCTATGGTGTGGCGCGGTTCATGGTGGAGTTCGTGCGCCAGCCGGATGCGCAATTCGTGAGTGCGGGCAATCCGCTGGGCTGGGCGGTGCAGATGGGCGAGATTGGTCTGACCATGGGGCAGCTATTGTCGCTGCCGATGGTGGCCTTTGGGATTGGCATGGTGCTCTGGGCGCGGCGTGCGGGGGGACATGAGCGGGCTTGAGGCACAGTTGCGCGCGCGGATCGCCGAGGCGGGGCCGATGAGCGTGGCGGATTACATGGCCGCGTGCCTGATGCATCCCGAGTTTGGCTATTACGCGACGCGTGATCCGTTCGGGGCGGGCGGCGATTTTGTCACCGCGCCAGAGATCAGCCAGATGTTTGGCGAATTGCTGGGGCTGTGCCTTGCACAGGTCTGGCTGGATCAAGGGCGGCCCGCGCGGTTCCTGCTGGCCGAACTGGGGCCGGGGCGTGGGACGCTGATGGCGGATGTGCTGCGCGCGACACAGCGCGTGCCGGGATTTCGCGACGCGGCGGAGGTGCATCTGATCGAGGGATCGGCGGTGTTGCGCGCGGCGCAGCGCCGGGCGATTGTGGGCGATGTGATCTGGCATGAGCGGGTTGAGAGCCTGCCGGAGGCGCCGCTTTACCTACTGGCGAACGAGTTTTTCGATGCGCTGCCGATCCGGCAGTTTCAGCGGTCCGGGGATGGTTGGAGAGAGCGGATTGTGGGGCTGAGCGACGACCGCTTGGCGCTGGGGCTGAGTGGGCCGGTGGCACCGTCTGCGCTGGTGGAGCGGCTGGCGGAGACGCGCGAGGGCGATGTCGTCGAGACCTGCGGGCCCGGTGAAGCTGTGGCGGCTGAGATCGGCGCGCGGATCGCGAGGCATGGCGGTGCCGCGCTGATCGTGGATTATGGCGATTGGCAATCGCTGGGCGATACGTTTCAGGCGGTCAAGGGCCATGCGCCGGTTGATCCGCTGGCAACGCCGGGACTGGCGGACCTGACCGCGCATGTGGATTTCGAGGCGCTGGCGCGGGCGGCAAGCCCGGCGGTCTACACCCGGCTGACACCGCAGGGGGTGTTTCTGGAGCGGTTGGGGATTGGAGCGCGAGCACAGGCTCTTGCGCGCAATCTGAGCGGGCAAGCGTTGGAAACGCATCTGGCGGCATATCAGCGCTTGACCGGGGCGGAGGAAATGGGGACGCTCTTCAAAGTGCTGGGTCTCTATCCCGAGGGGACCACACCACCATCCGGATTGGAACCATGACGCTAGAGATACTGACCGCTGACAGTTTGGCGCCGCTGCGCCACGGTTTTTTTACCCGGCGGGGCGGCGCGTCATCGGGCGTGTTCTCGGGGCTCAATTGCGGGCCGGGATCGTCGGATCAATCCGAGATCGTGCAGATCAACCGGACGCGGGTGGCCGAGGCGATGGGGATCTCCCCGGATCATCTGATCACCGTGCATCAGGTGCATTCGCCGGATGTGGTGACGGTCACGGGGCCCTTGGACACGCGTCCGCGCGCCGATGCGATGGTGACGGATGTGCCGGGCGTGGCGCTGGCGGTGCTGACGGCGGATTGTCAGCCGGTGCTGTTTGCCGATGTGGCAAACGGGGTGATCGGGGCGGCGCATGCCGGATGGCGCGGGGCGCTTGATGGTGTGCTGGAGGCCACGGTGGCGGCAATGGTGGATCTGGGCGCCGAGCGTCGCCGGATCAAGGCCGTGATAGGCCCGTCGATTTCGCAGGCGGCCTATGAGGTCGGACCGGAGTTCATCGAGGAATTTCTGGCGGATGATCCGGACAATGCCCGGTTTTTCGCCAATGGGGAGAGCGGACGGTATCAGTTCGATCTGCCGGGATTCGGATTGCATCGGTTGCGGCAGTCCGGAATCGGGCAGGCGGAATGGACGCGGCATTGCACCTATGACGATCCCGAGCGATTCTATTCCTATCGGCGCACCACCCATGCCGGTGAGGCGGATTATGGTCGGCTGATTTCGGTGATCCGCCTCTGATTGGGGCGGGATTCGGGCCGAAATTGTGGGCGCAGTCTGGCGCTGTCGGCAGTGAACCGAGAACGTCTGAAAAGTTTTATTAGAATTCAAGGGATTGAGTTTTTGTTCGGGCTGTGCCTGTGCCCTGATCTTGTCTGAATATTCACGATTTCCGCCAAATCTTGGCCCCAAACCCGGGGCATAGTTGCTGGTAACGAAACAATGAGCCCTGCGAATTGGGGCCTGAGGCAAGAGGTTGGAGCCATGAAAGCACGTTGGTTGAAATCGGTTGTGAAACACAGCAAAGAGGCGGCCACGGCGCTGCCCTTTCAGCGCGGACAGCGCAAACTTGCCGTGCGGATCGTGGAATTGCCCAAGGTGGTCAAGACGGCCTGAACGGTTTGGTGCCGCTCTAGGCCCGGTTCGAGACCTCGATCAGATTGCCGTCGGGATCGCGCACGTAAAGCGAGCGGATCGGGCCGGTGGCCCCGGAGCGGGGCAAGGGACCAAGCTCGACCGTCACGCCAAGGGCCGCAAAATGCCGCTGCCAGTGCTCGAGCGGGGTTTCGCTGAGAAAGCACAGATCGGCGCTGCCGGGTTGGACATGCGCCGCCTTGGGATCGAATTCCGCCCCGGATTGATGTAGATTGATTTTCTGCGCGCCGAATTTCAGCGCCCAGCGGGTGCTGCCATCGGTGGGGTGAAATGCCTCGGGTGTCATCCCCAGAACGTCGCGGTAGAAGGCGCATGTGGCGGGGATATCGGCCACGGTCAGCACGAGATGGTCGAGAGCTGCGAGTGTGGGCTGGGTCATAAGGACGCCTCGGGTTTGAAATCGTCGGGAATCCGGTCGATGCCGTCGAGCATCAGATCGGCCATGACGGCGCCCACCTTGGGGGCCATGCCAAATCCGATTTTAAAGCCGCCATTGGCGAGGAATTCGCCCGGTCGAAAGGGATGTGCGCCCAGCATTGGTGCGCGTGAGCGCGAGCGCGGGCGCACCCCGGCCCAACGCGCGATCACCGGCGCACCGGAAAGTGCGGGCACTGCCGCTACGGCGCGGGCGATGACATCGTCAAGCTGGGCATCGATGCTGGTAGGGTCGTCATAATAGCGCTCGGAGGTCGAGCCGATGGCGGTGGTGCCATCCTCATGCGGCACGATATGCACCTCATTGGCGAAAATCTGCGGCTGGTCACGGGCGTCATAGGCCAACAGCGCGCCTTGGCCCTTGACCCCGTTGCCTACGATGCGGGTATGCGCGGCGCTGAGCGCGTCGAGCCCGGCGATGCCGGTGGCCCAGAGGATGCGGCCCGTTGGCTTGCCGTCGGTCACAACCTCGGAGCCGCGCGCGCGCAGGGCGGCAACAAGGGCGGCGCAGGCCTGACGCGGGTGCAGGCGGGCGGTGAGCGTGTCGTGGATGATCTGGCCGGTGGCGCTGGGCGGGCACCAAGGGCCGGATTCAGGGATGATGCGCCACTCGGCCTGACCCTGCCAGAGGGTTGCGGCGTTCTCGATGCGCTCTGCGGCCAGTTTGAGAGCGGCGGCATCGGCGATGGGTTGCAGGCGGCCAAGGCGGGCATAGCCGGGCGAGTGGCCCGAGACCTCGGCCACCTCGGACCAGAAATCACTGGCCATGAGCAGGCTCTCAAGCTGAAACGCCTTTTTGCTGTTCCAGAGTTCGGGCACATGCGGGGCCATAGCGCCGACAATGCCGCCTGAAGCCCCCGCACCGGGGCCATGCGGGTCGATGACGCGAGCGCGCACGCCGCGTCGCGCGCAGGCCCACGCCACCGAAAGGCCAAATATGCCCGCGCCCATCACCGTGATATCGACCATTGCCAATCCTTTGCCGCCGCGCGATGGTCGCGCGCGTTTCGGCCATGCTTTAGAGGATCATGCCATGCAGGACCAGACCGCAGACCTGATCTGGCGCGAGGGCGATGTGCCGGTGTCGGTGCGGTTCGATGATCCCTATTTCAGCCTCGACAACGGTTTGTCGGAAACCCGGCATGTGTTTCTGGGCGGCAATGACCTGCCAGCGCGGTTTCGCGATGGGTTTCACGTTGCGGAACTGGGCTTTGGCACGGGGCTGAACCTCTTGACCGCGCTTACGGCGTGGCGCGCCGCAGGCGTGGCTGGGCGGCTCTGTTTCACCAGCTTTGAGGCCTATCCGATGGCACCGCAAGACATGCGCCGGGCACAAGGCCGCTTTGCGGAACTGGCGGGGGTTGCGGCGGAATTGGCACCGTATTGGCAGGGGCGTTCGCAAAGGATCAGCCTGCCGGATCTGGAGTTTACGTTGATCGAAGGGGATGCGCGTGAGACGCTAAACCCTTGGCAGGAAACGGCAGATGCGTGGTTTCTGGATGGGTTTTCGCCGGCCAAGAACCCCGAGATGTGGCAGCCGGATCTGATGGCGGAGGTGGCGCGGCACACGGTGGTTGGGGGAACCGCCGCGAGCTATACGGCGGCGGGGTTCGTGCGACGGGGGCTTGAGGCCGCTGGCTTTTGTGTTACGCGGGGTCAAGGATATGGCCGCAAACGGCACATGACCATGGCCCGGAAAGATATTTCGTGAAAGACCGCTCGTGAAAGACCTCTTGTGACGCTGCAAAACACCCGCTTGGGCATCTGGTTGATGGTGTTGACCACGGTCATCTTTGCCGTGCAGGACGGTATTTCGCGGCATCTGGCCGAAGAATACAACGTGCTGATGGTGGTGATGATCCGGTTCTGGTTCTTTGCCGCCTTTGTGATGGTGATCGCCGCGCGCAAGGCCGGGGGGCTGCGGGCCGCTGCCACCACATCGCAACCGCTGATGCAGGGGTTTCGTGCCGTGCTGCTGGTCGCGGAAATCTGTGTGATGATCTACGGCTTTACCCTTTTGGGTCTCATCGAGGTGCATGCGGTTTTTGCCTGCTATCCGCTGTTGATCGCGGCGCTGTCCGGCCCGGTGCTCGGCGAGCGGGTGGGTTGGCGGCGCTGGGCAGCCATCGGGGTTGGCTTTGTTGGCGTGCTGATCATTCTGGAGCCGGGGGTGGGCGTGATCGACCCCAAGGCGATCGTGCCCTTTATCGCGGCGCTGATGTTCGCGCTCTACGGGTTGCTGACGCGCTATGTGGCGCGCCGGGATACGGCGGCGACGAGTTTCTTTTGGACCGGGACGGTCGGGTCGATTGCCATGACCCTCGCCGGGATCTGGTTCTGGGAGCCGATGACAGGCGATGCCTGGGTCTGGATGATCACGCTCTGCATCACCGGGGCGGCGGGGCATTACACGTTGATCAAGTGCTATGAGGTGGCGGAGGCGAGTGCGGTGCAGCCCTTTGCCTATCTGCAACTGTTCTTTGTCACCGGGATCGGGATTTTCATCTTTGGCGAAACGATCCGGATGAATGTGGCCGTGGGCGGAGCGCTGGTCGTGGGGGCGGGTTTGTTCACGCTCTGGCGACAGCGCAAGGTGGGGTGAGGGGGCGTCTGCGTCCTTTGTGACTGCGCTCTGAAGAGCCGCGCGGTGCCCGTCCGCCGGGTGGGCGCTGGAACGGCACCGGCTGGCACTTGATGCTTGCCAAACACTCCTGCGTTATCAATAGGGTGATACGTCGCAAAAGCGCCCGCCCGGAGGGGCGGACGGGCGCTGCGCGGCGGTGCCTGCGGCCCCTTGATTCCGCGCATTGGGGATTGGGGCTAAGGTCGTTTCAAGCCCTCTGAATCGCCCCTTACCCCGGTGTTTTCTCCATCACCCGCCATGTCAGGGCCGCGTCGGACTGGCCTGAGAAATCCTCGGCCAGCGCGCGCATCCGGGCGTGATGGGGGGATTTGATGCAGACCGGATCGGTCGCCGCCGGATCGCCTGCGATGGCCATGGCCTGACAGCGGCAACCGCCGAAATCAATCGTCTTGCGCTCGCAGGAGCGGCAGGGTTCCTGCATCCAGTCGGTGCCACGAAAGGCGTTGAAGGCCGCACCGTTGTGCCAGATCTCGGCCAAGGGGCGGTCGCGGACATTGTCAAAGCTCAGCGTCTTGATGGTCTGCGCCGCGTGGCAGGGCAAGACCAGACCGTCGGGCGCGACGTTGAGGCCGGTGGTGGCCCAGCCGCCCATGCAGGTCTTGGGGTAATCGGCGTGATAATCGGCGGGCACATAGTCGATCACCAGACGCCCCTTGAGGGCGGCGCGCGCCTCGGCGACGATGCGGCTGGCCTCGCGGGCCTGCGCGCGGTCGGGCATGAGCGCGCCACGGTTGAGCATGGCCCAGCCGTGGAATTGCACGGTCGCCACCTCGATCCGGCGCGCGCCCATGTCCTGCGCCATTTCAATCGCGCGGGGCAGTTGGTGCATGTTGCCGCGATGCATGACGAAATTGAGCGTGAGCGGAAAGCCGATGGCGGCGATCCATTTGGACACCTGCATCTTGCGGTCAAAGCCGCCTTTGTAGCCGCCGATGCGGTCGGCCATTTCGGCATCGGTGCCTTGGAGCGACAATTGGATATGGTCGAGACCGGCGGCGTCGAGCGCCGCCAGACGTTTCTCGGTCAGGCCAATGCCGGAGGTGATGAGGTTGGTGTAGAGGCCCGCGTCACGGGCGGCTGTCACCAGCTCTTCGAGATCGCGGCGCGAGGCGGGTTCGCCGCCTGAGAGATGCAGTTGCAGCACGCCCAGATCGGCGGCCTGTTGAAAGACGGAAGTCCAGTCAGCGGTGCCAAGTTCCGTGTCTCGCGCGGTCAGTTCCACCGGGTTGGAGCAATAGGGGCAGGAGAGCGGGCAGCGGTGGGTCAGTTCGGCCAGCATCGCGATGGGGGGATTGGCCATGTCAGCGCACCTCCAGAAACCGGCGCTCTGCGAGGCCGTCGAGGAATTCGGCGCTGTCACGGGTGACATCATCAAGCGGCGCGTTGAAAATGGCGGCGAGATCGGCCGTGAGCGCGCCAAAGCTCTGCGCCCCGTCCACCCGGCTGAGAATGGCGTGACCGATGGGGTCAAGACGCACCGCGCGTTCGGGGGCGAGCAACACCCAATCCGCGCGCACGCGGTCATAGTGCAGGCGCACGCCGCGCGGCAGGCGGGGGATGGCGTCGGGGGTCATGCCGCGCCTTTGGCGAGCAGCCCCTCACCGGGGTGCCATGCGCCTGGCGGGATGCGGGCGGGATCGACATAGGCGGAATAGAGTGCGTCAAGCTGTGACCAGAGCACATCGGTCTTGAAGATGAGGGCTGCGGCGGCGGCCTCCTGTTTTTCCGCCGTATCGGCACGGTCGAGCACCCATTTGAGGCCGAATGCCACGTCCTTGGGTGCCTCTTTCAGCCGATTTCGGAAATAGGCGAGGCTGGAGTCATCGGCAAAGGCGTAATTGGCCAAGAGCCCCTCGATCCGTTCGGCGTGGATCTTGGGCGCGAAGAGTTCCGTCAGCGAGGCCGCGACCGCCTCGAGCAGCGGTTTCTCGCGGACAAAGGCGACATAGGCATCGACCGCAAAGCGGGTGGCGGGCAGCACGCCTTGGGCGGAGGCCACGTAATCGGGATCGAGCCCCACCGCCTGCGCCAGCCGCAGCCAGCGGCGAATCCCGCCCTCATTCTCGGCGGTGCCGTCGTGATCCTCGATCCGCGAGCGCCAGATGCGGCGCAGGTCGGCATCCTCGACCCGGCTGAGAAAGGCGGCATCCTTCATCGGGATGCGGGATTGATAGTAATAGCGGTTGATGACCCAAGCGCGGACCTGATCGGGGGTGCATTGGCCGCCGTGCAGCAGGTGGTGGAACGGGTGGCGGTCATGATAGCGCTCTGCCCCGATTTGGCGCAGGCGGGCCTCAAAGGCGTCGCGGGTGGCGGTCATGCTGTGATCTCCATGCCGTCCTGTCCAATCGTCCAACCGGCCGATTCGGCCTCGGCCCGTTCGGGGGCGTCGGGGCGCAGGACAGGGTTCGAGTTGTTCATATGGATGTAGATTTTGCGCCCGATTCCGAGATCGCGCAAGGCGGCAATGGAGCCGTCGGGGCCGCTCATCGAGATATGGCCCATGCGCCGCCCGGTTTTCTGGCTGAGGCCCATGGTGATCATCTCGTCATCGCGCCAGAGCGTGCCATCGAAGAATACCATATCGGCACCGCGCAGGCGGGTGGCGAGCCGGTCGGTGACAGTGGCGCAGCCGGGGATATAGTAGATATTGCGCCCCTCGGTCTGAAGATGCACGCCGGTGGTCTGTTCGCCCTCAAGATCGGTTTGCACGGTTTCGCCCTCCATATAGAGCGGCACCTTGCCGGGGACGGCAAAGAGCGTGGCGGTGAGGCCGGGCAACAGGGTCACAGGCTGATCGAGCGCGATGGGGGTTCGCGGCACGCGGGTCGCATCGACCGCCTGCATCAAGGGGTTGGCGGCGAGGACGCTGTGAATTTCGCCGGTGGCGTAGAGGGTGAACGGCTGTTGCTCGCGCAGGCTGAGCAGCCCCGCGACATGGTCGATATCGCCATTGGTCAAGAGCACGCCCGCGATGGGTGTATCGCGCAGGCTACGCGGATGCAGCGCCGGATTGGCGGCAATCTGGGCGAGAATGTCGGGGGAGGCGTTGAGGATCACCCAAGATGCGCCGTCCATGGTGACGGCCAGCGAGGATTGGGTCGAGGCAGGGATATGCCCCGAACGGGCGAGATTGCAATTCTCGCAGCCACAGTTCCACTGTGGCAGACCGCCGCCGGCCGCAGCACCCAGTATCAGAGCCTTAAACACCTGTTACCTCGCTGCAGCCGAACGGGTCGTTTAGAACAGGACGCCGTCGCCTTCTTCGGCGGGGCCGTACATGTTGATTTCCATTCCGCAGTTCAGTTCACGCAGAACCGGCTTGCTCCATGCCATAGTCTATCCTCCTCTTAGATCAGTGCAGATAGGGTGATTAGATATTCCGATCCCGCACATGTCAACTTTGGCATGGTCGTAGAGCCCTACGACTTTAGTGCAATCCAAGGATGAAAGGGTTGTGTCCGGGGCTGGACCTGAGTGACACTGAGATCATATCTGAGCATATGGCGGGGGCCCTCGTCAGAATGCGGGAGAATGACCATGATCGAGCTGTTGTTTGTGGCCTGTCTGGCGCGTCAACCAGAGGTCTGTGAGGAGCGGGCGTTCCAATATACTGACCGAAGCGCGCAAAGATGCATGGCTGAGGCAATTCCGGAGTTGAGCAGATGGGCGTCGACACATCCAAGATGGCGCATTGCGCGCTGGTCCTGCCAGCCGCTGGGCGGGGCACGGTTGCGGGCCTGATGCGGGGCGTGACAGGGATTTTTCTGAGCCTGATGCTGGCGTCGGCACCGGTCGTGGCGGGCACGGCGCATGAGGGGTATGACCTTATCTTTCGCACCGGCACGCTGGCGGCCTTTGCGCCGGGCGATGCGCTGCACTATCAGAGCGAGACGGTGAATGAGGCCACGCCACCCGAGACACAGGGGGCGCAGGCCT
This sequence comes from Roseovarius sp. BRH_c41, assembly GCF_000961715.1. NCBI lineage: Bacteria > Pseudomonadati > Pseudomonadota > Alphaproteobacteria > Rhodobacterales > Roseobacteraceae > Roseovarius > Roseovarius sp. BRH_c41. The sequence continues at coordinate 28,704 of NZ_LADY01000013.1, forward strand.
ATGAGCTGCGGATCGAAGAGGGCGGCACCGCGCAGCTGATGCATGTTCTGGACGCGGGGCAACAGCCGGTGGCGGGGTTTGACGCGAGCGTGGGCAATCCGATGGCGATGTTCTTTCTCGAACGGCTGGTGCGCGATCTGGCGCAGGCGACAGGGGGCAGCACATTCTATATCCGCAACCGGATCAAGGAGTCGCTTTTGGCACCGGTGGGGATTGCACCGGTAGAGGTGAGTTGGGCCGGGGAGAGCCATGCCGCGCAGGAGGTGGTGCTGGCGCCCTTTGTCGGCGATGAGAATGCCGCGCGGCTGGGGCCGTTTTCCGAATTGCGCGTGGTGTTCGATGTCTCAGAAGCCGTGCCAGGCTGGTATCATTCGATGCGCGCCGAGACGCCGGAGCGTGACACTGGCGGGCGCTATTTCACCTCGACGCTGACGTTGAGGGAGGCTGTGGAATGAGGTCTCTGGCGGTCCTGCTGTGTCTCTTGCCCGGCATGGGGCTGGCGCAGAGCGTGGCGGAGCAACTCAACGATTATCCCACTGAGGTGCGGGCGGATTATGTCTTTGGCTGCATGGCGGCGAATGGCAATACGCGCGAGATGTTGCGGCGCTGCGCCTGTTCCATCGACGAGATTGCGGCGATCCTGCCGTATAAGGATTATGTGTCGGCTGAGACAGTTCTGGCGCTGCGTCAGGGCAATGGCGAGCGGATGTCGATGTTCAAGGCGGGGCCAGTGAGCGAGGGCATTGTCGCCGAGCTGCGCCGGGCGCAGGCGGAGGCCGAGATCGTCTGTTTCAAGTGACGCGGATCAGGACGCGCCGGCCTTGGGCAGCAGGTCTTCAAACACATTGCCCTCGGTATCCTCGGCCCGAATGCGCAGATCCGGCGTGCCGTTGTCGGTATAGCTGAAGCGGAACACCGGATCCTCGGAAATCGAAATGCCGCCTGTCAGGGAAAAGAGCATCTCGTCCCCTTGCCAGACGGTCAGATCCTGAATGAAATGCGCAGGCACAAAGAGCTGGGTGATCTGGTCGCGTTGCAGGCCCGAGTAATTGGGGTGGCGGATCATCAGTTGCGCGTCGCGGCGGCTGCCGATCTGTACCGGGGCGGTATCGAAATGGCGCAGGCGCATTTCACCCATATGGGCAAGCGCCACCTCGGGATCGCGTGTGGCGGGGGCGGCACAGCCCCCGGCGGCCTTGACGAAACGCCCGTCGATATAGCTGGCGCTGGCAGTTTCGGCGACGACGCGCAGGTTGGAATAGGCATTGACCCGCACGCGTGTCTCAAAGCTGAGCGGGGCCATGGCGGGGCCAAAGGTGATTTCGGCGGCAAGCGGGGCCGGGTTTTCATCGACCACGAGTTTGAGCGTGGTGATCGGCCCCACGCTCTGATCGGTTTGGGTGACGACCACGGGCACGGTGGCCGCGTCATGGGCGCGGTAGGGCGCATCGACCGCAAAGATCGCACCGGGGCTGAGCGCCTTGCCTGCGTCGAGAATGTCGGCGCGCAGATAGTCCCATGTCTCGCCATCCTGTAGCGGATTGCGCCGCTCTTCGGCCAGCGCGGCGGTCCCGAGCGTGAGGCTCAGGCAAAGGGCGGTCAGGGGAAATCGGGTCATCGGCACCTCCGGATCGGGCATACTCGCACCATTGGACAATAGCACAGATCCCGCGCAAATTGTATCAACCTTTGGTAGCAGTTTTGCGAGGGCTCCGAGATGTTCGAGATCGTGCTGAGCCTCTGTCTGGTGGCCAACCCCGAGACGTGCGAGACGCGGCTTTTGCCGGTGGGTGCGGTGGATTGTGCGCAGGCCATGGCGCGGGCCGAGGAGATCGCGCCGGACTGGGGCGCCGCGCTGCGGGCGAGTGCGTTTGACTGCGTGGCGCGGCCCGAGAGCGGGCGTGTGTTCGAGGAGGCCGCGCCGGGCGTCTATGTGCATCGCGGGCAGGTGGAAGATGTGACGCCGGACAATCTGGGCGATGTCGCCAATATCGGATTCATTATCGGGGATGACAGCGTCGCGGTGATTGACGCCGGAGGCAGCCGCGCGGTTGGCGAGGCGGTTTATCTGGCGGTGCGGCAGGTCACGGACAAACCGATCACGCATATGATCCTGACGCATATGCACCCCGATCATGTGATGGGGGCTGCGGTCATGGTTGAGGCGGGCGCGCAGATCGTCGGGCATCGCAAGCTGGGGCAGGCGCTTGCGGCGCGGGCCGAGACCTATGAGACCGCCTTTGCGCGGCTCATGGGAGCGGGGTTCATCGGTAGCCGGGTGCCGGAGGTGGGCGAGGGGATCGGTGAGCGTGCCGAGGTCGATCTGGGGGGCCGCGTGCTGGATCTGGTGGCGTGGGAAACAGCGCATAGCGAGAGCGATGTGACGGTGTTCGACCGGAAAACGGCGACGCTTTTCACTGGGGATCTGGTGTTTGACGCGCATAGCCCGGCCTTGGATGGCTCGGTGCTGGGGTGGTTGCGCGTGCTGGAGGCGATGGGGATGCCGGAACCCGCGCGCATCGTGCCGGGGCATGGCGGGCCGGTTCTGGAGTGGCCCGAGGGGGCGGCTGATCTGCGGCGCTATCTGGAGGTTTTGCGCGACGAGACGCGCGCGGCGGTGTCGCAGGGGTTGCGGTTGGGTGAGGCGATTGAGACGGTCGGTCAAGGCGAGGCGGGACGCTGGGCGCTCTTTGACCTCTTTCACAAACGCAACGTGACGGCGGCCTTTACGGAATTGGAGTGGGAATAGGCCCGCGTTGGGGTAACGGTTCTGCGTGGCTTGCAGCGCGTCTGCCGAAATTTTAATCGGCTCGCACCGTATCTTGCGGCGGCGCAGGTTTTTCAGTCTGTCATAAATTTTACCAATTGATAAAATTTAGAATCGTGGAATACTGATCCTCAGCCATCCTTGACCGGAGAACGCCATGAGAGATCGCCAACTCGCCCCCGGTATCGTCGCAGGCCGGATTGATGCCGCCGCCTTGCAGGGCAATTTCACCGATCTGCATCCCCCGCTTGATGATCACGAGGCGCTGGTGGCGGCGGATCGCTGCTATTTCTGCCATGATGCGCCCTGCATCACCGCCTGCCCCACCTCGATCGACATCCCGCTCTTTATCCGGCAGATCGCCACCGGCACGCCCGAGGCGGCGGCCAAGACGATCCTCAGCCAGAACATCCTTGGCGGCATGTGCGCGCGCGTTTGCCCCACGGAAACGCTGTGCGAAGAGGCCTGTGTGCGTGAGGCAGCCGAGGGGCAGCCGGTGCTGATCGGGCGGTTGCAGCGCTATGCCACGGATAGGCTGATGGACAAGGGCGTGCATCCCTTTCGCCGTGCCGCGCCGACAGGGCGGCGTGTCGCGGTAGTGGGGGCGGGGCCTGCGGGTCTGGCCTGTGCGCACCGTCTGGCGATGAAGGGCCATGACGTGACGCTCTATGATGGGCGCGCCAAGCCCGGTGGTCTTAATGAATTCGGCATCGCGGCGTACAAGAGCACCGACAGTTTCGCGGCGCGTGAGGTCGACTGGCTGATGCAGATCGGCGGGATCACTCTGGCCACGGGGCAGCGTCTGGGGCGCGAGATTGCCTTGGATCAGTTGCGCCAGGACCACGATGCGGTGTTCCTGGCGATTGGGCTGGGCGGGGTCAATGCGCTGGGCCTCGCAGGCGAGGATCGCGAGGGGATGCGTGACGCGGTGGATTTCATTGCGGAGTTGCGGCAGGCCGAGGATCTGAGCCGCCTGCCGGTGGGACGTGATGTGGTGGTGATCGGCGGCGGCATGACGGCGGTGGATGCCGCCGTGCAGGCCAAACTCTTGGGCGCGCTCAATGTCACGCTGGTGTACCGGCGTGGACGCGACCGGATGAATGCCAGCCGCTATGAACAGGATTTGGCCGCCTCAAAGGGCGTGCGGATCGTGACCAATGCCACGCCCATCGCGGTGCATGGCAATGGCGCGGTGCGCGAGGTCGAGTTTGAATATAGCGATGATGATCTGAGGCCCACGGGCGAGCGGTTTCGCCTTGCCGCCGATCAGGTGTTCAAGGCGATAGGTCAGGCGCTCGAAGGGGCCGATCTGCCCGCGCTCGATGGGCGCAAGATCGCCGTTTCAGACCGCGGGCGCACCTCTCTGCCTGGCGTCTGGGCCGGGGGCGATTGTGCGGCGGGGGGCGATGACCTGACCGTGACGGCGGTGGCCGAAGGCCGTGACGCTGCTGAAGACATCCACGCAACCTTGATGGCGGAGGGCTGAGCCATGGCGGACCTGACAACCAACTTCATCGGCATCACGTCACCCAATCCGTTTTGGCTGGCCTCGGCTCCGCCGACGGACAAGGAATACAACGTGCGCCGCGCGTTTGAGGCGGGGTGGGGCGGCGTGGTCTGGAAGACACTGGGTGAGGCGGGACCGCCGGTGGTCAATGTGAACGGGCCGCGCTATGGGGCGATTTATGGCGCTGACCGGCGTCTGCTGGGCCTCAACAATATCGAGTTGATCACGGATCGCCCGTTGGAGGTGAACCTGGAAGAGATGCGCCGGGTCAAGCGCGATTGGCCGGATCGTGCGCTGATTGCGAGCCTGATGGTGCCGGTGAACGAGGACGCCTGGCGCGAGATATTGCAGCGGGTCGAGGATACGGGATGCGATGGGGTCGAGCTGAATTTTGGCTGTCCGCATGGCATGAGCGAGCGCGGTATGGGCAGCGCCGTGGGGCAGGTGCCGGAATATGTGGGGCAGGTGGCCTATTGGTGCAAGAAGCACTCGAACCTGCCGGTGATCGTGAAATTGACCCCCAATATCACCGATATCCGCAAGCCCGCGCAGGCCGCCAAGGAAGGCGGCGCCGATGCCGTGAGCCTGATCAACACGATCAATTCGATCACGAGCGTCGATCTTGATCTCTTTGCGCCTGAGCCCACGATTGACGGGCGGGGCGCGCATGGCGGCTATTGCGGGCCTGCGGTGAAGCCCATCGCGCTGAATATGGTGGCCGAGATTGCGCGCGATCCCGCCACGGCGGGCCTGCCGATCAGCGGCATTGGCGGTGTCACCACTTGGCGCGATGCGGCGGAATTCATGGCGCTAGGCGCGGGCAATGTTCAGGTCTGCACGGCGGCGATGACCTATGGGTTCAAGATCGTGCAGGAAATGATCTCGGGCCTGTCGCAATATATGGATGACAAGGGCTTTACCTCTGTTGACCAACTGGTCGGGCGCGCCGTGCCGAATGTGGTCAACTGGAAGGACCTCAACCTCAATTACGTGACCAAGGCCAAGATCAATCAGGACGACTGCATCAACTGCGGGCGCTGCTATGCCGCCTGCGAGGATACCAGTCATCAGGCGATTGCGATGTCCGAGGATCGGGTTTTTACCGTCAAGGATGACGAGTGCGTCGCCTGCAACCTCTGCGTCAATGTCTGCCCGATCGAGGGCTGCATCACGATGGAGCGAATGGCGGCGGGTATGGTCGATCCGCGCACTGGCGAGGTGGTGCGGGAGGAATATGCCAACTGGACAACCCACCCCAACAATCCCGGGCGATGTGCGGCGGAATAGGCAGGCAGATCACACGAGGCCGCCCGTCATCGGGGCTGGGCTGTGACGTGCGGCGCGGCGGATGGCGCGGCGGTAGAGGTAGCGCGCCCAGATCTGTGTGAGCGGGGGCTTTCGCTCGACCGTCTCGGCGTTGCGGGATACGCCCGAGGGGTAAATCCCGGCGGGGCGCAGGCGCGTGTGCCAATGGCTCTGGATCAGGCAATCAACCGGGCGGTCGAAGGTCTCGGTCAGGCTGAGCAGATGGGCGGCGGCGTCACGACCGACCATCTGCGCCGTGCTGCGCAGCCCGCTGACCAAGGGCAGGCTGAGCGCGCAGCCGCCATTGGTGTCGATCAGTCGCGCAGGTCCGCGCAGGGCTTGCGTCTGGAACTGGATGTAACCCAGATCGTCGATCTGCGCCCGCGCCAGAGCGAGAGCGCGCGCGAAAACCACGGGATCAATCGCCGCGTCATCCTCGAAGATCAGCCCATAGTCGAGATCACGCCGGACAATCTCGGCCCAGATCTGGCGATGGCTGAGAAAGCAGCCGATCTGGCTGGTTTTGAGCGCGAAGGGATAAGGGGGCGCGAAAATGCCCGCTCCGACCGTCGCGGAAAGCTCGTTGGACGACAGGCTCGATCCATCGACGGCGGACCAGATTTCGCCCTCCAGCCCGCAGGAGGCGAGAAGGGCGCGCGCCGCCTCGCGCCGCGCACTGGCGCGCGGCAGGTGCAAGACGAACGCGCGCCCGGTCACGCGGTCAGGCGCCGGGGGTCCAGCCCGAGACGGATTTGACCTCGAGGAAATCCTCGATGCCCCATTTGCCGCCCTCGCGCCCGTGGCCCGATTGTTTCATGCCGCCAAAGGGCGAGCCGGCGCCGCGCGATTGGCCGTTCATTTCCACCATGCCCGAGCGCAAGCTGCGCGCCAGTCGGTTTGCCCGTGCCGGATCGCCGGTCTGCACATAGTTGGTGAGGCCGTAAGGCGTGTCATTGGCGATGCGGATGCCGTCCTCTTCGGTATCAAAGGGGATGATCGACAGGACCGGGCCAAAGATTTCCTCGCGCGCGATGGTCATCTCATTGGTGACATCGGCAAAGACCGTGGGTTTCACATAGAAGCCCCGGTTGAGCCCGTCCGGACGCCCGGTGCCGCCTGCAACCAGCCGCGCGCCTTCGTCGATGCCCTGTTGGATGAGGTCCTGAATCTTGTTGAACTGCACCTCATTGACCACCGGGCCAATGTGGCGACCGGCCTCTTGGGCGGAACCGACGGTGATCGCGTTTGCGGCCTCGGCGGCAATCTCGACCGCAGAGTCGTAAATCTCGCGCTGCACCAGCATCCGGGTCGGCGCGTTGCACGATTGGCCGGTGTTGTTCATGCAGCGGATCACGCCGCGCTTGACCGCCTTGGCATCGGCATCGGCAAAGATCAGGTTGGCCCCCTTGCCGCCCAATTCAAGGCTCACACGTTTGAGCGTGTCGGCGGCGGATTTGGAGATGATGCGCCCGGCGCGCGACGAGCCGGTAAAGCTGATCATGTCGACATCGGGATGCGCGGTCAGTTGGCTGCCGACGCCCACGCCATCGCCGTTGACGAGGTTGAACACGCCCTTGGGCAGGCCGGCCGCATCGACGATCTCGGCAAAGATCACGGCATTGAGCGGTGATTCCTCAGACGGTTTCAGGATCATGGTGCAACCGGCCACGAGACCCGCGATCACCTTGAGCGTGACCTGATTCATCGGCCAGTTCCACGGGGTGATCATGCCGACAACGCCCACCGCCTCGTGAATGATGCGGTCATTCGGCGCGTGATCGCCAAGCGGTTCGTCAAAGGCGAAATCGCGGGCGGCGGTGATGAAATTGGCGATGTGCCAGCTTCCGGCGCCGACCTGCTGTTCGCGGGCCATGTCGATGGGCGCGCCCATTTCGAGGCTGATGGCCTGTGCCATGTCCTCGGCGCGGGCCTTGTAGGCCTCGAGAATTTTCTCCGCATAGGCAATGCGGTCCGCGGGTGGTCTGGCCATCCACGCCGGAAAGGCCGCCTTGGCGGCGGCGACGGCGGCGTCGGTGTCGGCCTGACCGCCCAAAGAGATCACCGCGCAGGGCTCTTCGGTCGAGGGATTGATAACCTTGTGATCTTTTGCCGCGAGGGGATTGACCCAAGCGCCATTGATGTAGAATTGACGTTTCTCGATCATGGTATTGACCTCCAGTGATTTGGCGGCACTCTGTCAGGGGTGATGCCGACCTGCAAGGTTGGAAACTAGCGGAGGCCGTAATTTGATCAAATTGCCGCCGACGACTGAAACAACACGAGAAAGGATGCTGCTATGGGCCTTCGTATCAATGATGTGATCCCGGATTTGACCGTAGAGACCGATTTGGGCACGATATCACTGCATGACTGGATTGGTGACAGTTGGGCGATTCTGTTCTCTCACCCTAAGGATTTCACCCCTGTCTGCACCACCGAATTTGGCGCTGTGGCGCGCTTGGCCGAAGAATGGGAGAAACGCGGGTGCAAGGTGATCGGCGTCTCGGTGGACGGGGTCGAGGACCATCGCAAGTGGAAGGGCGACATCGAGAAGGTGGGCGGCAGTGCCGCGCGGTTCCCGATCATCGCCGATGCGGGGCTGGAGGTGTCCAAGGCCTTCGACATGCTGCCCGCCGAGGCCTATCTGCCCGATGGGCGCACGCCCAATGACAGTGCCACGGTGCGCTCGGTCTTTATCATCGGGCCGGACAAGCAGTTGAAGCTGAGCATGACCTATCCGATGACCGTGGGGCGCAATTTCGCGGAAGTGCTGCGCGCGCTCGATGCGCTCCAGACCACGTCGCGCAATGGCGTGGCGACACCGGCGGATTGGACCGTGGGGCAGGATGTGATCATCCCGGCCAGCCTGAGCGATGCCGATGCGGAGGCCAAGTTCGGCAGCTTTGAGAAGGTGTTGCCGTATCTGAGAAAGACCAGTTTGAAGGGGTAGTTTGGTCTTTGACTGAGCTTGGCCCCAAGCATCCCCCGCGCGGAATCAAGGCGCGGTAGCGCCGCCGCGCAGCGCCCGTCCGCCCCACCGGGCGGGCGCTTTTGCGACGTTTCAGTCTCCTGAAAACGCGGACGTGTTTGGCAGGAATTAAGTGCTTGCCGGGGCCGTTTCAGTGCCCACCCGGCGGACGGGCACCGCGCGGCTTCTCGCTCGGATATAGCTCATGATTCTCCCTCACCCCAGCCGCGCAAACACCGCCATCTGGCTTGCCCCGCCCAAGGCGGGGTGGGTCTCGCCGATGTCATGGCGGGTGACTGTGTAGCCGTGGCGTGCCGCCACGCCTTCGGCCCAGCCTGCGAACCGCGCGCGGTGCCATTCGAAATGATGCCCCGGATGGCGAAAGCGGTGCGCGGGCACGCCCAGCACCGGATTGAACTCCGCATTGGGCGTGGTCACGATCACATGGCCGGGGCGCATATCGGCAAAGAGCGCGTGTTCCAGCCGGTTGAGATCGCCAAGCGGCAGGTGTTCGATGGTTTCAACGAGGCAGGCGCAGTCATAGCCACGCAGATTGGGATGCGCGGCGGTCATCGAGGCCTGCGCCAGTTGCACCTTGGCGCGGGCCTCGGGGGGCAGGTCCGCCAGCCGCGCCTGTGCCGCGCGCAGCGAGGCCAGATCAATGTCGATCCCGGTCAGGCGGGAGAGGTCCGGCAAGCGCGCCAGACGCAGGATGAGATCGCCTGCGCCGCAGCCCAGATCAAGGAGCGTGCGCGCGCCCGTGTCGCGCACGGCGGCGCAGACGGCCCGGAGGCGTGCGTCATGCAGGGCGGTGGTCATTGGGGGCCTCTCGGCTTGGCGACGTTGCGGAGCGATGTGCCATGCATCCCGCGCAAAGACCAGAGCCGCGCAGGTCTGCAAGCCCCATGGACAGGCTGACGTGATTTGCCTAAGCCTTGGCATCAGAGAAAACGAGGATGCCATGGCGCGGCGAAAACCCTTTGAGATCGGTGGAGTGTCCGTTGAGTCGGGCACACGGGCGCGGGTCGATATCCCTGTGAGCACGCTCTCTAATCATACGCCGGTCAATCTCTCGGTTGAGGTGATCCATGGGCGGCGCGGCGGGCCGGTTCTGTTTGTGTCGGCGGCGATTCACGGCGATGAGGTGATCGGGGTCGAGATCATGCGCCGCCTGCTCAAGGCGGCACCGCTCAGCTCGATGGCGGGCACGCTCCTGGCTGTGCCCATCGTCAACACCTTTGGGTTTCTCAATCACAAGCGTTATTTGCCAGACCGGCGCGATCTCAACCGGGTGTTTCCGGGGGTGAGCGAAGGCTCGATGGCCTCGCAACTGGCGCATATTTTCATGGATCAGGTGGTGCGGCGGGCCGATGTGGGGATCGACCTGCATTCGGCGGCGATTCACCGCACCAACCTGCCGCAAATCCGGCTGACGCCGGGCAATGCGCGGCTGGAGGAGTTGGGCCGTGCCTTTGGTGCGCCGGTGATGATGGAGTCGAAGCTGCGCGAGGGCTCGCTTCGGATGGCTGCCGAGCAGGCGGGTGTTGACGTGCTGCTCTACGAGGGGGGCGAGGGGCTCCGGTTTGACGAATTCGCGGCGCGGGCGGGGGTGAGCGGTATCCTGCGGGTGATGCAGCATCTGGGCATGATTGGCGCCAAGGGCGTGCCGCGTGCACGCGGTGTGCCGATCCGCGCCGCGCGCTCGCGCTGGTATCGCGCGCCGCGTGGCGGGCTGTTCCGGGGCTATCTGGCGGTGGGCGATGCGGTGCAGCCGGGCACCGTGCTGGGGGCGGTGGCCAATGCCTTTGGCGATGTTGAGACTGAGGTGGTGGCCGATGTGACCGGCATCATCATCGGGCGCACCAACCTGCCGGTGGTCTATGAGGGCGATGCGCTCTGCCATGTGGCGGAGACGCCGCGCGCCGAGGCCGCGGCTGAGGGGATCAGCGCCCATCTTGAGGCGGCGGCGCTGTTTGACGAGGATGAGATCATCTGAGGGGCACCGCCGCTCTGCGGGGCGGCGGCGCGACTTGAGTATTTGCGCCAAGAAAAAGCACACATGCGGCTTTGGCCTCTCAGCCTTGGGGCCAATCGTTGATGATCTGCATGGCCTCATCCGCCGTTTCGACGAATTGGAAGAGCTCGAGATCCTCGGCGCTGATCGTGCCGGCCTCGGAGAGCGCCGCCCAATTGATGATGGTTTGCCAGAAGGCGGCACCGAAGAGCAGGAAGGGCACGCGCTTCATCCTGTCGGTCTGAATGAGGGTCAGCGCCTCGAACATCTCATCGAGCGTGCCGAACCCGCCGGGAAAGACGCAGATGGCGCGGGCACGCATCAGGAAATGCATCTTGCGGATGGCGAAATAGTGAAAGTTGAAACAAAGGCCGGGGGTGACATATTCATTCGGGGCCTGTTCATGCGGCAGCACGATATTGAGGCCGATCGAGGCGCCGCCCGCATCCGCCGCGCCGCGATTGCCCGCCTCCATCACCCCCGGTCCGCCGCCGGTGGCAATGACATAGTCGCGCCCGTCGGCGGCCATGGATTTTTCCGTCATCAGCCGCGCGAATTTGCGGGCCTCGTCGTAATAGGACGAGAGATCAGCGAGCGTCTTGGTGCGCGCCGTGTGCTTTTGCGACGGTTCGGGAATGCGTGCGCCACCAAAGAGCACGACGGTGCTCTGGATGCCGTGCTCGTTCAGGGCCATTTCGGGCTTTAGGAGTTCGAGTTGCAGCCGCACGGGGCGCAATTCGTCGCGGCACATGAAATCGGGATCGGCAAAGGCCAGACGATAGGCCGGGGCGCGGGTCTGGGGCGTATCAGGCACCTGTTCGGCGGTGGACCGGTCGGAACCGGCATCGCGGAACTGGCTGAGGCGGTCGTCTTTCATTGCGGGCGATCCTTGCTTGGGTCTTGGATTTCAGGAGTATAGGGTTTGGCCGATCAAGAAAAGCCAAAGAGGTGTGAGCGATGGGATGGCAGAGGTGGATTTCTGAGGCGGGGGGGCGCATTGCCGCGCATGTGCGGCGCACGCCGGTGATGCAGGTCGAGTTGGGGGGATTCTCTGTCGCGCTCAAACTGGAGCAGATGCAGCACACCGGCAGTTTCAAGGCGCGCGGCGCGTTCAACACGCTGTTGCAGGCGACGGTGCCGGAGGCGGGGATCGTTGCCGCCTCGGGGGGCAATCATGGCGCGGCGGTGGCCTATGCGGCGGCGCGGCTTGGCCACCGCGCGCGGATCTACGTGCCCGAGATTGCTGGCCCTGCCAAGATTGCCCTCATCCGCGCCCAAGGGGCCGATTTGCAGGTGGTACCGGGGGCCTATGCCGATGCGGCGGCGCGCGCCGCCGAATGGCAGGCGGCGACGCGGGCGATGGTGGTGCATCCCTA
>NZ_LADY01000049.1:0-11351 GCF_000961715.1 Roseovarius sp. BRH_c41
CAGGCGGTGGCGGGCAAGCTCGGCATCGACGAGGTGCGCGCAGGCATCCTGCCCGAGGCCAAGAAGGACCTGATCGACCAGTTGCGCCGCGACGGCCACAAGATCGCCATGGCGGGCGACGGGGTGAACGACGCCCCCGCGCTCGCCGCCGCCGATGTCGGCATCGCCATGGGCACCGGGGCCGATGTTGCGATGGAAAGCGCAGGCATCACCCTGCTGGGCGGCGACCTGATGGGCATCGTGCGGGCGCGCAAGCTCGCCCGCGCCACCCTGCGGAACATCAAGCAGAACCTGTTCTTCGCCTTCGCCTACAACGCGCTTGGCGTCCCCATCGCCGCCGGGCTGCTTTACCCTGTCACCGGACTTCTGCTCTCGCCGATGATCGCGGCGGCGGCGATGAGCCTGTCGTCGGTCTCGGTGATCACCAACGCCCTGCGGCTCAGGCGGGTCGACCTCTGATCTGCCAGCCCACACATCCAACCTCGAAAGGAACATCAGATGACCCAAGACATGTTTTCCCGCCGCAAGCTCCTGATCGGCACAGCTGCGCTGGCGGCTGCGTCGCCCTTGAGGGCTCTGGCGCAAGGCGCCGGTCCGGCGATCCACGTGATGAAGGACCCCAACTGCGGCTGCTGCTCGGCCTGGATCGAGATCCTCGAGAACGACGGCTTCGCCGTCACGACCGAGGCGAGCGCCGGGACGCTTCTGATGCGCTACAAGCTGGACAACGGCATCCCGCAGGAGATGGTCTCCTGCCATACGGGTCGTGTGGATGGTTACATTATCGAGGGTCACGTCCCTGTTGCCGACATTCGCCGTCTCCTGCTGGAACGCCCCGACGCGGTCGGCCTCGCAGTGCCAGGCATGCCCTACGGCTCGCCCGGGATGGGACCGGAAAGCCAGCGCGAGGCCTACGACGTGTTTCTGATCCGGCGCGACGGATCGAACGAGGTCTTTACCAGCTACGCTGCTGCCTGACCTTGAGGCTCCAATTCGGCTCTTGATCAGGGGCGAGAACACATACGGACCTGATCCCGGATCACGGCGTAGTCGCTCAGCATCTCGGCGATGGCCGACCCGTGCGGCAGCCGCGCGAGCTCCTCGGCTGCGCGCGCCTGGAACTCGCGGGTGTACTCTACCACGGGCGGGCAGACGGTCGCGATGCCGGGCTCAGAACCGACCGTTGCGCAGCCGCTCAGCAAGCTCGTCGCGAGACCTAGGACGACGAGCCGTCGCCTCGAGCATCTGGCGTTGGACATCATTGGCTTTCTCCGTGGTCTGAAGGCGTTCAGCGAGGCGTCCCGCTCGCTCGCCGGACCGCCGAAGCGAAAGCAGGAACAGGAGCAGGGCGAGGATGATGGCGCCGTAGCGCAAAGCGGCCCGCATCCATGGGCTGGCGGCGAACCCGATCAGGAGCGGGGCCATCACCGCTGCCCTCGGCGCCAGTCATCGAGACGCGCGTAGATCGTGACCGCGATGCCGCCAAGCGCCACGGCGATGAATACCCAACGCAACGTGTCGAGATACGGCACAAGCGGCAAGATCGCGGTCTGGGTCTCGGCCAGCACCTGCTGCGCCACCTCGACGCCCGCCGCGCCCAGCGTCGCCACTCCGGCCGCCCCGCCACCCTTCATGGTACGGCTATCGGCCAGCACTTCGCGCGCAGGCGGAGCTTCTTCGGCGAACGCCGTCGCCCGGACCGGGAACATCTCTCCCCACTGCCGTGCAGGGCCGAGATCGACATGGATGAAGCCCGATCGCGGATAGAAGCCGAAGCCGAGGAACCCGACCTCGCGCGCCGCAGCCTCGAAGGCCACCGGGTCGTGGTTCGACATGGCGATATCAAAAGCCGTGCCGTCCATGTGCTTCGACGACTTGGCCCCGCCGACCGCACGATTGTGTTCGGGGCTGCGATAGGCAGACCGCACGATCAGCGGCTTGCCCAGCCGGTCGCGCAAAGCCTGCAGCTTGTCGAGCGCCTCGGGGTGCAGCTTGATCTGCCCTGTGCCACGGCAGGCGATTTCGGCGGGCGAGAAGTTCGGCCACCGCCAAAGGTTCTGCGGCACATCGCGGAAATGGCGGTAGGTGCGGATGGGCTCGGACATGGAAGAGTTCCTTTGCGAAGGGACGAGAATACCCGCCCGCAGCGACGCGACTGCGGGTTGGCGTGGTTTGCGGGGATTGGGTTGGGTCGCGGGGCGACCCGGTTGGCGCTCAGCCGCCCGGGCCGAAGATCTTCAGCTTCAACGCGATACCCGCGAGCAGTGCGAGGATGATGCCGGTGGTGACGAGATGGACCGTGGTCTGCACGGCCGTACGGCGCACGAAGCGGATGCAGTCGAGCAGCGCGCGCAGGTCGCGGACATCCATCGCGGCCTCCTGGCCGTCGAGCCCGACATCCGCGAGCGCACGCCTGGCGCCTTCTTCAGCCGCGCGTGCCAGCAGTTCCTCGAACTCGGCATCGGACATGCGGACATGGTCCTCTCCGGAGCGACGCGGGCTCATGCCGACAGGATCCCGACCTCGTTGGGCAAGGTCAGATCGCTCCAGGGGCTCGCATCGACCGGGTTCACCGCCCAACTTGAATAGACGGGCTTGGGCGCGAGGTCCGGCACGGTCTCGGGGGCGGCATCGTGGTTGACCCCGCCGATGCGCAGGAAGCCTGCCGTGGCGTCGGGCCCAACCGTGCCCGCCTGCGCGATCTGCTTGAGATGCACGCCCGCGATGGCCGAAACCGAGGCGGGTCCGGTCGGGCCGGTCAGCGAGAAGGACATGCGCTGTCCCGCTGCCGTACTGGCGACCCGCGTGGCGATATCGCCATCGCGCAGCGCATCAATGCTGCCCACCATCTGGTTGAAGCTCGCGATGGCGTTCGGGCTGCGGCGCACGAAGCGCCGCCCGATGGTCGAGACCCCGTCGAGGGCCGCGATATGGGCATAGTACCAGGTCCGGTTCGCGGAAATCCCGTGCAGGGCGGTGTTGGCGAAGACCACGTGGCGCGGCTTGCCCTTTCCGTTCGCGTTCGCGGCGGTGGCCGTCGATTGCAGGACGCCCTCGACATGGAACTCGATGGTGATTTCCGCACCGACCGCCACCCGCACGTCGATCCATTGCGGCTGTCCATTGGGGGCGGTGTAGGAGGAACTGCCCTGCACGCTGGTGTCGCCAGCGGCGATGGCGTGATAGCGGTTGGTGGTCGTGATCGGCTTGATCTGGGCCAGCAGAACGTTGGTAGCTGAATAGAACTCCAGAAAGCTCGCCTCGGCGCGGTTGATGCTGTTGGCGTCGGCGTTGGGCGGCACGTAGCGAAATCCCAGCCAGAGATCGCCCACGGGCTCCGGCACCGAGAAGGAGAACGGCGCGGAATAGCTGTTGAAGCCGACGTGCCGGATCGCGTTGACGTCGAGCGTCGGGTCGAACCCTCCGGCGGTCGTGTTCAGAAGCCCCGAGATGCCGGCGATGTCGGTGGGCTGGTGGCCCAGATGCAGGATGTAACTCATGGCAGTTCCACTTCGATGTAGAGGGCGGATTGGGCAGCGGTGAGGGACGTGCCCCCGCCGTGATCGAGGAAGATCGAGACGCCGCCTGAGGTCAGACGCGTGCCGCCGCCGAGATCGAACCAGGCCTCGAACTCGCCGACGCTGAGGACCTTGTCCCAGGCCAGTTCGATGAAGGCATGCGCCTCGAAGATGCGCAGGTCGGGGTGCTCGTAGCCGAGAGGCAGCACGCCGGGCGGCACCGGATAGCTGAACTGCGAGGGCTGCGAGCGCAGCGTGCCGCCGTCGCCGGGATTGCGGCCCTGGACCTGCGGATAGAAGGCCGTGCTATGCGCGGCCGTCCAGGTGGCCGCCCCGCTCACTGGATCGTCACGCCAGACGCCGTTCCTGCCGATCCAGAGACGCGCAGTGGCCGGGTCTAGGACGAACATCAGCACGTCGCCCGCGCCGAAGGTGGGCAGCCCCGTCAACTGCTGGGCGGCCGTGGCAGTGTTCGACGACCAGAGGGTGCCGTTGCCGCGATACGCGATCGAGCCCAGCGTGATCGGGTTGTTCCCGATATTGAACTCCTCGCGCTGCGCGGCCGAGACCACGCCCATGTAGCCGTCGAAACTGGCGGCCCCGCTGGCTGCACAGAGAACTTCCCAATAGCGCCGCCCGTCCGAGGGCAGGATGGCCTTGGCACTCGGTACCCAGCGCATGTAGTTGGTCCCGCCCGAGGTGTTCACGGCGGTCTGGTTGCCATCGGACAGCGTGTAGCCCGGAGGGCGCCGCGTAGTGTCGAGCTGCCAGACAGAGCCGATATCCACCGGGGGCGCGGCATCCCCGCCTTGGGCAAGGATGGCGGCGCGCATCATCAGCAGGCTCATGCGACGGCTCCCGCCAGCGCGCCCTGGATGACCCAGGCATCTGCACCACGCTTGACGAGTGCCGCGCCCGACCATTGGCCATCGAGAGCGACCGAGCCGCCGGTGACGCCATTGAGCGACACGCCCGGCGCTGCCGTGACCGTGGCGATCCCGGCGCCGACCTGCGTGACATTCATGAGCGTGCCGATCTCGAAGGGCACGGTCGCCTCGACCGGGATCGTCACGGTGACGGCAGAGGAGCCAGTTGTTTCGAGGATGCTGCCAAGATCGACGGCTTCCAGCGTGTGGCTGGTCGCCGTCAGCGTCCGGATGCGCACCACGCCGGGACGCGGCACCTCGACCCATGCCCCGCCCGTGAACCGCACGTACCGCGCTTCATCCGCGATCCAGACCTGCCAGCCCTCTTCGGGGGTCAGGTAGACCCATGCAGCCGCCCCGGCGGGCGACTGGTCCCAGAGGGCAAGCGCGTTGGCATTGGCGCCAGCCGAGGCGGGCACGATGGCGACCTGGCCTGCGGTGCCCGTGGCAGGAAGTGCTGCGGTCCGCGATGTGGCGCGCGCCTGCACGAGGGCAGAGAGGCGGCGCAGGTCTTCGCTGAGGCTGGTGCCCCAGTTGCGCTGGCCGGGATCGTAGAAGGCGCGCAGCCCCAGTCCCGGCATGATCCGTTCGGGCATGCTTGGTCTCGCTTGTCGTGAGGATGGTGATTGCGGGGCTCAGGTGCCCCAGAGGAAGCCCCAGCCGCGATCCCACCCGGCGGCAAAGGGCGCGGTCAGGCGGAAGTGGCGTGCCGCGCGGTCGGTGACCCAACTGCCGCCGACCAGACGACGAGACCGCACGGCGAGGTCGATCTCGGCCGTCCGCTCCGGCGCGCCGGTCTCGGGGATGTCCTCGGGCGCCAGCGTCCAGCTCGTCCCGCTGCCAGCGTCGATCACAATTCCGGGCGGCATGAGCGCTGCGCCCGTGTCGGGGTCGATCCAGCGCACCTCGATCGCATAGCCGACCCCGGGCTCCGGCCCGATCGAAGCGCCGGTGTGATCGACGATCACCGGGCTCGTCTGGGTCAGCCGGTCCCGATGCGTCCAGGTCAGCACCAGATCATCGGCGATCAGCGCATCGACGTCCGGCGCGTAGCTGCCATTGCCCTGCACCCGCCCGGGCGGCAGGGGCCGGATGGCGCGGCGGTCGAGCGTCACGCTGTCCTCGGGCGCCAGCGCAAACGCGAGCGTGCCGCGCCCTGTCTCGGGCAGCAGCCGGATCGCGAGGGTCTCGCCTGCCGCCCAGCTGTCCTCTGTGATCCGCGCGCCCTCATCGAAGAAGATTACCGGGGTTCCCTCTGGATGGGCGCGCGGCACGGTATCGAGGCATCCCCGGCCCACGGTGATGGCGGTGGACGTGATCCCGTCGACACGGACCAGTTCGCCGCCGACGCTCGCCAGCGTGCCGATTCCGACCTCGCCAATGTCGCGCCAGCCGGTGACCGGCAAGACGCGCGCCTCCGGGTGGTCCGTGACGTTCGCCGCGAGCAGCGCCGTCGGCGCGAAGGCGACCACACCCTCTTGCGCGGGGCCGGTGCCAGGGTCGATCCAGAGTTCCGCCGCCAGCGCATCGGCGCTGGGACGTTCGCCGGTTGCCACCAACGCGCCCGCATCCGGATCCTCCGACAGGATGCGGTCGGCCTCACTGTGGCCGAGTTCGCGGACCAGCAGCCAGTATGTGGCTTCCGCGACCATGCGCCGGGACAGTGCGCGCGGCGGCGCAGCGACCCCTGACCCGGTCGGCATGCGCCCGCCCGCGATGGCGGTGGCCCCCAGCGCAAAGACGTCCTCGGCGAGCTTCAATCGGATGCCGTTGTCGCGGCCGTCGCCCTGACCGATCTCGGAGATGCGCATGACGACATCGTCGAGCCCGAGGCGCTCCGACCGCAGCCGGATCACATCGCCAGGACCGAGATCGGCACCCTCGCGGTTCACCACGATCTCGCCCGTGAGCAGCGGTACCGAGAGCGCCCGCAGGTCGCGCTCAGCCACCCGGATCGCCAGCCCCTGGTAGCGGATGCCCGGATAGTCGAGCGTGGTCGCGATGACCTCGCCCATCGACTGCACCCGGGCGGTGTCGGTGACAGAGACCGCCCCCGTGTCGTCCGTCCAGGCATCGGTGAAGCGCACGGTCACGCTGTTGACGAGGTCCGACGGCGCACGCCGCCCCAGCCGCCCCCAGTCCACGACATTGGTCTCGTCGAAGAGTGGCAGTGTTGCTGCCGTGTAGTCGGCCCGGATGAGCCGCAACTCCCAGAGCCCGGTGCGCCGGTCGATGAAAAGCGTCGCGTCGATATGGTCGAGAACGCTGCCGATGAACTCCTCGATGGAGCTGTCCTGCTGCCAGATCAGCGACAGGCCGAAGCCCTCGGTGTAGAGCGTGTCCGCAGCGGCCGTGAAGCTGGCCCCGATTTCGACGGTCGAATAGCCTAGACCCCAGTCGCGGTTTGTCAGGCACTCCCGGATGATATGGGCCGGGTTCATGTCCGGGCCGTTGCCGAAGGCCCCGCGCAGGGAGGCGACCAGCGCCTGCGGGTTGCCAGCCGGGATGACCGGCACGCCGTCCACCGGCGTGTTGTCGATGCGCGCGGTAGAGGTCGTGTTGGCCAGCGCGATGTTAAAGCCGAAGATGTCGGCCGGCGGCAGGGTGCGAATGATCGCCAGCGCCGCATCGACCGAGGAGACCGGCGCAGGTTCGCCGTCGGTTACGAAGATCACGATCCGTCGTTTCGACCCGCCGCCCGCGAAAAACGCTCCCGCCTGCGAGAAGGCGGCGTCAAAACTGGTGCCGCCCGAGGTGCTGTTCGAGAGCGCCAGCATCCAGGTCTCGAGCGCGGCATAATCGTCCGGTCCCATCTCGCGCCGTTCGATCGCGCCTGCGACGCCTGCGTTCCAGAGCACGATGCGGATGTCGTTCGGCCGGTCGGGATCGACGCTGGCTCCGATCTCGCGGATGAGCGCCGCGACGCCCGCTTTCTGGGCGGCCATGCGCGTGCCCGACATCGAACCCGAGACATCAAGCGCAATGTAGATCGCGGCATCCGAGATATTGGCCTCGGGCACGATGGCCGCCTTCTCGGGATACCATTGCGCCGCGCCTGCCTCGCCGGTCAGCACGCGGGTCACGCGGACCGCCCACGGCTTCAGATACGGATTGATGCCGAGATAGACCTGCCGCAGCACCAGGCTGCAGAGCCCGCGATAGCCGGGCACGTCGCCATTCATCCGAGCAGCCAGGTAGTCGTTCTGACCCTGGCCCGGCCCGCCCATCAGCACATCGACATCGCCGCGAATGCCCCCTTCGCGGCTCTCACCGCCGAAGAGGTCGGGCTTGTCGATGCGAATACGCCCACCCCCGGCACCTGCGTTGCTGGCGGCGCTGGTCGCCTCGAACACCTCGACGGCCTGCGCTGCAAAGTTCAGCGCCTCGGGTAGCACGGACCAGGAGGTCACATTGGTGGCGGCGTTGAATGTGACGCCGCGCAGCGTGATCGTCTGGCTCGTGCCATTCGCCAGTTGCAGCCGGTAGTCCCGACCGATGCGCACCCCGGCGCGCGTCCCCAGAAAGGTGATCGTGGCCCCCGTATCACCTGCCAGCGCCGCAGTTGCCACCATGCCCGCGACCGTGCCGATCCGCGTCTCGACGGCCGCGCCGCCGCCCGAGACGCCGCCGCCGGTCGTGACAGACCAGGCGGTGCGGCGGTCAACGAGGATCTCGCGGATGGCATCGATCGGCCCGTGGCACAGCGCCAGATGCATCCCCAGCGAATAGCGATAGCCGACGGTCTGTGCCTTGCTGCTACCGCCCATCGCGATCCTCCTCGGATGCACCCTCCCGCATCTCGGCGATCCGGATCACCGGTTCCACCAGCGCATCCTCGGTCGCGCGCAGGCGGTCGGCATCGATGCCGTGGGCGAGGAAGTCCTGCCAGTCGAACTCGTGGCGCCGGAACCATGGCCGCACGCCTGCGAGGCAATAGCGGGCATCGCGCAGGTCCTGGATCGTCACGCGGGTCACTTCTTTCCGCCTTTCTTCTTGATCGGGTCCACCTTCAGGTCGCCTGCCCAGACGACGTTCGGCCCGGTGATCAGCACCGTCCCGAACACAACCGGGATCGGCCGACCCTCCTCGGCGGTGGGCAGCGAGAAGTCGTCGAGGCCCGCGGCTTGCGGCTTCTCGACCTTGGGACGCGGGCTCAGCGCATAGGAAATCGCCGAGAGCACCAGCCCAAGGACGAGCCGTGCGATGAAGGTCCAGACCATATGGCGTTCTCAGACGATGGAGCCGCCGCCGAAGGGATTGCGGCCGGGGATCTCGGGGAAGCCCCCGAAGTTCACGAGGTTGCCGAACTTTGCCGCGCAGGTGGCTGCGCGCAGATCGCAGCCCGGGGCGATGTCGGCGAGAACCGGGAGCGGCGTGCCGGTTTCCGGGTCGATCTCCGACGCAGCGAGCGCCGCCGCCAGTTCAGGCATCGGGCGCGATAGGGTTAGGGCGGCCCCGGCATGGCCGGTGATGAACCCAAGTTGCGCCCCGAACCTGAGCACACCGCCCCGGTACCAGCCGGCGGGCTCAGCCGCCGCCTCAGGGATCGTCACGGTCAAGCCGTTGCCAGCTACGGCTGTCACCGTGCCGGTCAGCCAGTAGAGCGCGATGTCGAGCCCGCAGCCGCGCCCGTAGAGGGCATGGCGGCAAAGCCGCTGGTACTTCGCCCGCACGCCCGCGCGTCGCAGCGTGCTGAAGATCGACTCGGCCTGCAGCAGGATGCGCTGCCCCTCCACCTCTGCACCCACCACGCGGCCTTTCCAATGCGCGACGGTCTCGCCCAGCACCTGCTCGTGGCCCCGGAAGAGGGTCAGCGTCACAGGCGTATTGCCCAAGGGGGCGAGAAAGCGCCGCGCGAAAGGATGCGAGAGCGGCCAGGTTAGTTCCAGCCGCCCGCGTTCGATCTCGCTCGTCTGCACGACATCGCCATGGGCGACGGCGGCGGGCTCCCAGGTGATTTCGCTTCCGTCGCTCCCCGCGCTGGTCCAGGCCGTGGCGCGGCTGGTGAAACGCCAGACCTGATCGCCTTCCACGAACTGGTAGAGGAAATAGGGGCGGCCCTCGGCGGGGGACGCTTCGATGCTGGCATAGGTCATGCGGGCACCTCGATGACGGGCAGCGTGACCTCGATCGCCACCGAGCCATGCTGGATCTCGACGCGATCCGCGTCGGCGCGCATCGCGGTCAGGAAATGCACCCTCGTCGCGAGCGAAACCGGCTCGCCGAGGTTCGAGGACAGCGTCAGCCGGTGATCCGCGCCCTCGACGATGGCGGCGGTGATCGTTCGGAAGCGCAGCGCGGTCGGCATTTCCAGCAGGATCGCGCGGCCGAAATAGGCCGGGAGCGACGCGACCGGTGCCACGCGCATCAGCGTGGATCCAGAGGTCATAGCGGAACGCAACTGCAGCTCGCGCCCCCAGGTCGACAGCCAGAAGCTGGCCTGCCGCCCGCGAAGCGACCAGAGCCAGCGCCGCAGGGCGTGGCGTGCAATGGGGCCTTGCGCCTTCAGCGTGATCGTCTCGCTCCGCTCGAAGACGTCGCGCAGCGGCTCGGCCACGACCGGGCCGAAACCGTTGTCGACGTATTCGACCGCACGGCGCAGGCTGGCAGTGAGCGGGCGGCGCACAAGGCTCGGGTCGGTCTGGACCGGGCGGCCGAGATAGGTCGGCAGCACCGGTGCGGTGATGTCCGGCGCATCGCGCAGCAGGAAGCTGGCCGTGACCGTGCCATCTCCCTGCCTGCGGCGCGCAACCTCGATGGCCGAGGTCAGCGCACCGACCCGTATCGGCGCGACCGTGACCCGCTGTGCCGCCACGACCGGACCGGGCAGTTGCAGCACCAGAGGTTCCGCCATGATCAGCCGGTCGGGCTGAACGCTGGCGATGGGTACCGCCGCCGCCTCACGGCCATCGACCGCAATCGCCGCCAGTTCCCCGCTCCGGAAATCCGCCACGCCGGTGTCGAGCAGGATCTCCGTCGCGCCTTGCACCAGATCGGCGGCGGGCTGTAGCGCCATGTGCCAGAGCGGGACATGCCAGTCGCCCGCGAACCCCGCGCGGGCGAGTTCCGCGGCGCGCGCCATCCCCAGCGCATCCAGCCTATGCCGGAACGTCACGATCTCGCGCGGCCGGGGCCGGAGCGCGATGCGCTGTTCGCCCGCGCGCGATGTCAGCACATCGGTGCGCCATTCCAGCACTTCGGTGATCTCCTGCGCCGCCGGGAAGGGCCAGAACAGCAGCGGCAGTGGGCCTCCCACCTCAGGCATTCAGCGCACTCCGGTTGCGGCGGATGACGTTCAGGATGGCCCGCTCGCCCGAGGGCGTGGCGAGGTAGTCGCCGACCACCGACGGGTCGAGCACGTTGATGATCCGCGTCGACATGTCCTGCGCCGGTTGGGCGGGTGCGCTGTTCATCTCGACCCCGAGCCGCCCGTCGCGCCCGCGCCGCAGCGGCAAAATCGCCTCGGGACCGGCCTCGCCCATCAGCCCGATGCCCCGCGAGAAGGGAAACACCGTCGGCCGGTTCACGACACCGCCGCGCGCGAAAGCCGTCAGTTCCTGACCACCTGCGAATGCGCCGCCCCTGGCGAAGCCGAACAGTCTCGCGAAGAAACCACCACCGCCGCCCATACCGGAGAAGGCCCGCATCAGCGCATTCTCGATCGGCTTGAAGGCCAGCTCGATCAGCCGGTTCGCGAGGTTCTGCGCGATACGCGAGATGGCGCTGGCAAAGGTCTCCCAGGTGAACTCACCCGACTGCAGCGCCTCCTTGATGGGACCGACGATGTCCTGCGCCAGACCTTGGGCGATCTCGCGCGAGCGTTCCTGTGCCGCCCGCACTGCCTCGGCAGTCATCTCCCAGGCACCCCGCGCCGTGTCGGCCGCCGCGCGCAGCGCCTGACCCGCCC
>NZ_LADY01000034.1:0-9393 GCF_000961715.1 Roseovarius sp. BRH_c41
CTGGTGACCAAAAGCACCGGCGAGCAGCTGAAGGCCGAGGCGGCGGCGCAGGCCACGCTCTCGACCATGATCCAGCAGAATGGCGTGGCCGAGGCTATCGCGCGGGCAGGCGCGGACAGTGCCGAGGTGACGCGGTTGCGCGCGCAGTTCGCCCTCGATGCGGCGCTTGCGGAGGCCGACGCCTCTGGCGCGAGCGAAGAAACAAAAGAGGCCATGCGCGAGGCCGCACAACACACCTTTGAAATCGCGACGAGCGACATGTCCGGCAGCATCCGCGCGGCCGCCGACGAGGCCGCGCGGCTCTCGGCCGAGGTGCGCGGTGCCGTCGATGCCATGTTCGACCTGCAATCCCAAGGCCAGGTCGGGTTGGAGAACGCCCGTATCCGGGCGGAGTTTCGCGACGATCCGATTGGGCGCGCCGGAGCCTTGGCCGGTGCTAGGTTCGACCGCGAGACGGCGGTAATCCGGGGCGAGGCCAGCGGCGATACGGCAACAGTCGATGACCTAAATGCGCGCCGGGACGCCGTTGTCGAACTGGCCCGTGAGACATCCCGCCTCAACGAGCTAGCCCGGCCGACGCGGTCCGGCAGCGGCGCGCGTGGCGCATCGGCCAACGAGACCCTGCGCGAACAGCAGGCGCTCGACCGGCTGATCGAGAGCAAGCGGCGCGAGATCGAGGCGCTGCGCGAGAGCGACCCGGTGCAGCGCGAGATGATCCGCCTGCGCGACCGCCTGACCGCCGCGACGCCAAAGCAACGCGCGGAGATCGAGGCGCTCGTCGAGGCCCATGAGAACGAGCGCGTCGCCATGGAGCGCAAGGAGGAATTCAACAACGCCGTCGACGACGTGCTGCTCGAGGCCGAAAGCCTCCGGGACGTCTGGGAGGGGATCGGCGACATGGTCATCCGCGCGGCCAAGGAAGCGCTGATCCTCGGCACCGGCCCGCTCTCCGGTCTCTTTGGGGGCAGCGGTGGCGGTGGTGGCGGCCTTGGCGATCTCTTTGGTCTCCTCTCGGGCGGGTCGCTGATCAATATTGCGTCTGGCGGCTTGCCCGGCGAGATGGCGCCCGGCTTTGCCAGTGGCGGCGATCCTCTTGTCACCCGTCCCGGCCTCCTCTTGGGCGCGGGCACAGGCCGGGGGGACAGGATCCGCGCGATGGTAAGCGCCGGGGAATTCATCATGACGGCCGAGGCCACGGCCCGCAACCGCGCGGTGCTCGAGGCCATGAACGCAGGCGCGATCATTCCAGGCTTTGCCGGGGGCGGCCTGCCCCTGCCCGCGCAGGCTGCCGGTGCGACGCGAGCCCAGAGCGGTAGCGCGGGCCCGCGCATCGAGGTCGTGGCCCGCGTCGAGAACGGCAGCATCGTCCAGGACGTGCGCCGCATATCGGGGGAAGTGGCCGTGCAGGTGACGCGGGCCGGGATTGAGCAATTCACGCGCAGCGGCCTGCCGCAGGCGGTTGATCGTATCAACAAAGACCCCCGGAGGCGCGGTTGATGCCCTTGGCTTTTCCCCTCGTTCTGGCCGAGTTCCAAGACCGGCTGAAAATCTCGGTCTCGCAGCTCGTGATCAACACGCCCATGCAGATCGACCGCACGGCCAGCGGCATTCCTCTGCCTGCGCTGCTGGGTGCGCCGGTGTGGCGCGGGTCGCTTACCCTTCCCCCCATGAGCAATCGCAGCAATGCCGCGCGGATCGACGCGCTCTTGTCCGTGCTGGACACGCCGGGGGCGTCGTTTCTGGTCTACGATCCGGCAAAGACGCATCCGGCAGATGATCCGACCGGGGCGATCCTTGGCGCGGCCACGCCCACGGTCGCACAGCTTGATGCGGCAGATGCGCGGATGATCAAGCTGCAAGGCATGCCCGGTCTCTATTGGCTGCGCGGTGGCGATTTCATGGGCGTGCAGTATGGCTCCAGCCCCGTGCGATATGGCCTGCATCGGGTGGTGAGTGATATCCAGTCCGGCGCTCCGGGCACGACCGCATGGTTTCAAGTGACGCCGCCGCTCCAGCCGGGGATTGTCGTTGGCGATCCCGTGACGCTGATCAGGCCGGTAATCAAGGCGCGGCTCGAACCAAATCCGGCCTACGGCGCACATCGCGCGGGCAGAGCCGAGGGCGCACAGTTCTCCTTTGTGCAAAGCGTGGGGGTGTAGATGCGCGATTACGGCACCGCCACCGAAAATATGCTGGCCAGCCTTACGGGTGTCATATCCCGGCATCTGGTGTGGGTATCAGCGCGGCGCAAATCCACAGGGCTGATCGAGGCCGTGGGGTTCTGGAATGGGCTTGATGTTCGGCAATTCACCGTTGGCGAGACCGCGCGCAGCTATCAGGGCGCGGGCTCAATCCTTGGGCTTGATCCGATCCGGGGCGAAGTGGGCTTGAATGTACGAATGCACACAATCCGTTTTTCCGGCATTCCGGCTGCGGTGGTCAATCTGGTGAACCTCTATGACCTGCGCGGTGCGCCGGTCGAGGTGCACCGGGTGTTTTTCGATCCGGTCAAGGCGGTGCAGGTCGGCGTGCCCGTGCGGGTGATCAAAGGTTGGGTCGAAGAGATGCCCCTGCCGCGCGCCGCAGAGGGGCAATCGGCGGATGTCACCATGACGGTGGCAAGCGCCGCGCGGGCGTTGACCCGGACCTTGGCGCTCAAGAAGTCCAATTCCGCGCAGCGCCGGATCAACGCCACGGACCGGGGGCGGGAGAATGCCGCCACCTCGGGCGCGGTGCCGGTGTTCTGGGGGTCAGGCAAGTCGCAGAACGGCGCGCCGCCGCCCACGAGCGTCACGCCGTCCACACCCACGGCAGACGAGCGCGCGGGCGGGGGCAGTACCAGCAACGGGGATAGTCGTGGATGAGCCGGGCACAGATGCTGATCGCCTATCTCGACACTGTGCGGGTGATGCGCTTTCGCCCCGGCAGCCACGATTGCGGCATGTATGTCGCCGGGTGGGTCAAGGCCGCGACGGGCGTGGATCACGGCGAGCGGTGGCGCGGGCGCTATCGCAGCATGGCGGGGCTTGCCCGCGTGATGGCCGAAGACGGCTTTGCCAGCCATGTCGATTATATCGCCAGCCTCTTCCCGGAGATCCCGCCCGCCATGGCGCAGGTGGGCGATCTGGCGGTGTGCGAGGGCAGCGCCATGGGCATCTTTGCCAGCGACCGCGTGTTCGTGCTGCGCCCCGACGGGCTGGGCCATTTATCGCGCCTCAAGGCGGCGAGGGCTTTCAAGATATGATCCTGTTCTTTGCGTTCCTCGTAGGCTTTATCGTAGCACCCGGCGGAGCTATGGCCGAGCCGATTTCCACTGCGATTGCCGTTGCGCTGGCGGCATCAAGCGCCGGGGCTGGCACGTTTGCGGCGATTGCTGCGGGGTTCGGTGCACTGGGGGCGTTTGCGACGCGGATCATCGTGGGCGTGGGCCTCTCGCTGCTCAATCAAGCCTTTGCCAAGAAGCCCAAGGTCAATGGTCAGGGCATCCAGACCGAACAGACCACGACCGGCGACGTGACGCCGCAGAAATTCATCGTGGGCACAATGGCGGCGGAGGGCCACGCGGTTGCGCCCGCCTATAGCCGCTTCAAGAACAACGGCATCCTGACCTACATTCTCGAGGTCTCGAACATTCCTGTGCAAGGTCTGACTGGGCGGATCGTCATAAACGGCAAATATTCCGACATCGAGGCCCCCGACAATAGCGCGGGGCCGTTCAATGAGGTGCCCGAAAATTCTGGCCGTCGCATCCTGACCGAGTTCCGGCAGGACGACACAGACCCGACCGCGTGGATGTGGTTCTACGACGGGACGCAGACCGAGGCCGATCCAACGCTGGTGACATACTATGGCGCGCATCCTGACCGTCCTTGGACCACGGATCACGTCCTGCGCGGCACAGCCTATGCGGTGCTGGAATTCGCGCTGGACCCCGAGATTTATCAGGGCCTGCCCTCTGTCCGGTTCGAGGTGCAGGGCATCAAGCTCTACGATCCGCGCAAGGATACCACCGTGGGCGGCTCTGGCGCGCATCGGTGGGACAATCCCGCAACTTGGGAGTTCTCAGAAAATCCGCAGGTGATCAATTACAACATCTATCGTGGCATCACCCTGCCCACGGGCGACATCTGGGGCGGGCAGGTGTCTGCCGAGGATTTGCCACTCGATAACTGGTTTGCGGGCATGAACGAGTGCGACGTCGATATCGGCGGGCGCAAGCAATACGTGGCGGGCTTCGAGATCAACGTCGAGGAGATGGCCCCGGTCGATGTGATCGAGGAAATGAACCGCGCCAGCTTTGCCCAGACGGCTGAGTTCGGTGGCGTGTTCCGGGTGCGCGTGGGTGCGCCCTCGGCCCCGGTGCTGGCTCTCACCGATGCGGATTTCGTAATCACGGAATCCTCGGAGCTCACGCCGTTCCCGGCGTTCGAGAACGTGACCAACGGCATCACCGGGACTTACGTCGAGCCGAATGATATCTGGGAGGGCCGCGAGGCCGATCTGATCCTGAACGAGGATTGGGTGGCCGAGGATGGCGGGCAGCGGGTGGCAAGCGTTGGACTGCCTGCGGTGAGCGTCAAGGCGCAGGCGCAGCACCTGCTGAATTCTCTGCTGCTGGATGCGCGCCGGTTTGTGACGTTCCAAGTGACCTTGCCGCCGAGTTTCGCGCTGGTCGAGCCGCTGGATTCGATCAGCTTCACGTCCGAGATTTACGGCTACACGAACAAGGTGTTCGAGGTGATCGAGGTCGAGGACCGCACCGACACGTTGCTGCAAGTCGTGGTGATGCGCGAGCGCGAGGCCACGGATACAGATTGGGGGCCGGAGCTCGACGTGCCGGCACCTCTGCCCACCAATGGTCAGACACCGCCTGCGCCGCTTGTGGTGCCGCTGTCAGTGGCTGCGTTTGACCTGTCGGACGCAGGCGGCACTGCGCGCCGCCCGGCAATCCTGTTGACCTGGACGATTGAAAGCCTGCCCGCGATCCGCAACCTGAAATATCAGGTGCGCGTGAAGGCCACGCAGGAGATCGTCGCAGAGGGCATCAAGCCGGTCGACGGGGGCCGCGTGCTGGTGCGGGGCGACATCATCGCCGCGACGGAATACGAGGTCCGCGCCCGTTATGTGGCCGACAGCCCGACCGCGTGGACGCCGTGGCTGAGTGTGACCACGCCGGATTTGCGGTTGACGCAAGCGGACCTTGCCGACGCCCTGCGCGACCAGATCGACACGGCCTTTGACCGGCATGATGCTGTGCTTGGCGATGCGAACATGCCGCGATCTGTCTCTGACCTGTTCAACCGCGTGGGTGAGGGTGCTGATGAGGTTGCCGAGGGACTGCTGCGCGGTTTCCTCGACGGGCAGGCGGTGCGCGAAACAACGGCATTTGGGCGGCGCGAGATTTCCACGCAGGTCGTGGACGGTATCAGCGCCGAGGCGAGCGAGCGGCTTCTTCTAGCCTCTAAGGTCGATCAGAACGCCGCCGTGATCACACAGGTGGCTGCAACCCGTGTGACAGCCGACGGCGCGGTGGCGGCGGTCAATCAGCAGATCGTGGCCAGCTACGGCAGTGTCACGGCGCTGGCAGAGGCTACGGCCTTTGCTGAGGCAACCATAGACGGCATATCGAGCGGCTTTGTCTGGTCACTTGGCGGCGATGATGTGTTGTCGCTGGTGCGTGTGGATGATGGTGAGACAGAGCCTGTCACGACCGCCCGGATCAAGGGCGATTACATCAAACTGGATGGCACTGTCGAAGTTTCCGGCGACTTTGTTCTCGATGGCGATCTGATCCTTGGCGGGTCAATTGTTACGGACAAGATCGAAGCAAATGCGACAGGGGCAATTAGCGCCACAACGCTTGGTTCAGATTTTCTGATCACCAGTACTTCTGCCTTTCAAGATGTTCTGACCTTGACGGCTGCGCACAGCAATCTGCCGAGTGAGCGACACATGATCCTGAACGTCAGGTTTCAGGCGGGGTCACTCAGCCCAGATGATCTGGGCGCTGACGTGGAGTATCGCATACTTCGGAACGGGGTGCAGATGGAAGACACGCTTGTCTACCGTCAACGCGTCGAATTGGGCAAAAGGCAACTGCTTGACAGCATGGTTTTCAAGAACCGCACGACGCCGGGGGCATCCGCGACCACCTACAAATTGCAGGCACGTTACTGGTTTCACCCCGGTGGTCTTAAGGGCGTGCTCGTTCTGCCGGGAACGCAGCTTTTTGCAGAGGAAAAAGCGATTGCCACATTCAGTTAACACAGAGCGAGGAACACCATGAGCATCTGGTATCGGACCGGCACGATCAGCATCACGAGCGGCAGCGCCGCACTGACGGGCAGCGGCACGGCATGGCTGGCCAACGCCGCACCGGGCATGATGGTGGTACGCAATGGCGTGATTGTCGGCGAGGTTCTGACTGTCAACAGCAACACCTCGATCACGCTGGCGGTCGCCTATACCGGCACGACGATTAGCGGCGGCAGCTACGCCATTGCCAATCTCGGGGCCGTGCGCGACGGGCTGATTGCGGCGTTCAACGATGTGATGGCAATATTTGACGCGGCACAGGCTGGCCCGCTTTCTGGCCGGTTTGGCGACGGCACGCTGGCTGAGCCGGGGGTGGCGTTTCTGGCCGATCTAAACACCGGTTTTCGTCGCCCCGCTGCGGACCAGATCGGCATGGTCACGGGCGGTGTGCAGCGGGCACTTCTGTCGAGCGCGGGCCTCAACGCGATCACAAACCTGCTGCTCAACGGGTCACAGGTCTTTGCGCGCTCAAACATCCTCGGGACGGTCACTCAGGCCGCAGGTGTGCCGACCGGCGCGCTGATCGAAAGCGTGTTTGTCGGCGGCAATGGCGAATACACGCGGTTCGCCAATGGCACGCAGATCTGTGCGACGACAGTTGCCACCTCGGATGCGGGTGAAGTCGCATGGACCTATCCGGCTGAATTCGCCGTCACCCCGCGCGTGGCGGCCGTGACCACCGGCGGCGGTTCCGTGGCCTTTGCTCGGGCGTCGAGCGTGACCACAACAACGCTGAATATGAGCACCTTTTTGACCACCAATGCGCGCGTTTCCAGTTTTGCAAACATCGTTGCTGTCGGCCGCTGGTTCTAAGGAGAGACCCGATGCACATCACACTGATCCCGCAGCGCCGCGCCACCCCCCTGACGGTCACGCGCAACGGCGACATTCTGACACTCAACGGTGAGACCTTCGATTTCTCGCCCCTGCCAGACGGGGCCACGCTGCCACGCGAGGCGATTGCGAGCAATTGGTTCGCCGGTCCTGTCGAGCGGATCGAGGGCGTGCTGCACCTGTCGCTGATCGTGCCGTTCGGTTCATCTGCGCCACCGCAGACGATCAATCCCGCGCCCCTCACTCTGACCGGCAACGGCCCGGTGACCCTTCCGCCCTATGATCTGGAGATCCCCGATGCAGATTGATTTCAGCCAGGCGGTCACCGCCGAGGCCAAAGCGCAAGCCGCCGCGTTTGAGCGTGCCACGGCGATCAGGACCGAGTGCCGCGCGCGCATCCTCGGCGTTGGCTCCGAGACGACGCAAATGAACATCGCGCAGGCGGGCATCCTGTTCTCAACCGCGATCCTCAATGGCGCTGTGCGTGTCGACGCGCTGGCGCTGGCGGGCCTCATCGAGGGCGACCAGGAGCGCGCCGTTGCATGGACCGCGTGGCGCAAGGCCATGCAGGCCGAGTGCCGTCGCGCCATCGAGGACGGCGATGTACCCGTCTGGCCAGACGTTCCAACCGGGGTCGCGGAATTCGCGGCCCGACACTGAAACCAACCCTGAAAGGAAACTGAAATGTCGACCTTCTCCACCTACCTCGAAGCTGCCGTGCTCAATCACGTTTTTCGGAACACGGCGATAACCAGCCCCGCCTCCGTGCATCTGGCGCTCTTTACGGCCGCGCCCACCGACGCAGGCGGCGGCACCGAAGTGACCGGCAGCGGCTATGCCCGCGCGGCCGTGACCTTTGGCGCGCCTGCTGCAGATCCGGCGGATGGCACCCGGCAGGCGGTGCTCAACAGCGCCGAGATTGTCTTTGCCACCACGCATGACCCGGTCCAGAGCGTCGTCGCTGTCGGCTATTACGACGCGGCGACTGCGGGTAATCTGCTGACCTGGTCGGCAATCACCGCCGCCGATCTGGGCGTGGGCGCGGAGATCAAGTTCCCGGCTTCGAGCCTCAATGTCTTCCTGTCCTGATGACCCGCGTCGCCTATGAGAGCAACGGCGGTCCGGTGGTGGATGGCGTACGCGCCATCCACGCCTGGAACGCGGCTCTCATGGCGGCAGTCGACCTGCTCGAAAAATACGAGCGTCCGAATATCAGCTTGAAAACCCTGAGTTCTGACAGTTTCGGGGCGGGCCAGTTGGACCTCGCTGCGACACTCAAACGAGAGCTTCGCGCTCTCAAGCTATGACATCACATGAGGGCTGCCAACGATGGCACTGATCACGACCAATCTCAAAGTCCAGTTCGAGACAACCAATACGGTTGTGTCGCCTACTCTGTGGGTGGATGAGATTGCCGGGATCGAGCTGACGCAACTCGGGGCCATGTCCGAGCCTACGCTGCGCACGGCCGAAGAGGGGACGCCGACTGGCGCAGCTTATTTCAGTTTTGATAGCAGCAATGACGGGCTGGGGACTGTCGACCTGGCGGGCGAGGACATACCGGACGGGGTAGAGCCTCGCACAATGTATGTGGTTGTTCGTTTCCCGCCGGGGACTAGCGCCGGTAATTTCAACGGGGTCATGTATGGCGCCCCGACCACACGGCAAGCCTTTGGGACCGTGCTCAGCAACACCGAAAAGGTGCTGACCGATTTCTGGGCCGCCAGTTTCGCATCCGCTGCCAACTTTAACGACGACACCTGGCACATCATTTCGATCACTTTCAACGGGTCGGGTGTCGTCGGATACGTTGACAACGCTGGCGTCATTTCCGGCACACCCGCCACGCTCAACACCATTCTGTCCAAGCTATATATTAACTACAAACTGAGCGACAACGCAGGCGCGCTGATGGATTGCGCTGCGGTGCTGATTTATGCCGGCGCGCACACCGCGCCGCAGCTCACTGAGATGTTCAACTACCTCAACGGTAAGTACATCACGCCTGGCGCTTCTGGCATCTCAGAGCGCACTGCGTCCAGTGGCGGCACCTTTGGTCTGACCGCCTCTCCTGCCTCTGTGCTCTTGCGGGCCGCGTCGAGCGAAGGCGCGTCGGGTGCCTCTGCGGCCTCTGTTGCCGTGCAGGGTCGCGCTGCGATCTCCGGCGGGGCTTCCGGTGCCGACGCAGCACCGACGCGCGTCTCCGGGCGCGCTGGAGCATCAGGCGGCCTCTCTGGCGCGTCC
>NZ_LADY01000009.1:0-14316 GCF_000961715.1 Roseovarius sp. BRH_c41
CCGCAGCCGGCCAAGCACATCCTCGACTGGTTTCACATTGCCATGAAGCTGCATCCCATCGAGCAGACTGCCGAGTGTTGGGCGCGCCGACTGCCGCCGAACGAGCGGAAGGAGCTTCTGGAAGACATAGCAGCGGTGAGAAGGCGTCTCTGGAATGGTCAAACAGACAGGGCAATTGACCTTGTCGGTCGACTGTTTCACGACCTGAAGGCAGATGAACAGGGCAGCTCCGCGATCGTCTCGCTACGCGGCGGCCTGTTGAACTTGCGCATCTACATCGACCAAAACCGGGGCTCGATAACCAACTACGGCGCGAGATATCGCGAAAGGAAACGGATCGCCTCAACGGCCGCTGAAGCGAGCGTCAACAATTTGGTCGCAAGGCGAATGGTCAAAAAGCAGCAGATGCGTTGGTCGGAACGCGGGGCAAACCTGCTCCTTCAAGTTCGCGTGGCCCTTGCCAATGGCGATCTTGCCGAACGTCTCGCCTACCGCCCGCCGGTTCAACCAAGGCAGACCATCATTTCGCCGTTCGTGCCTTTACCGCTCTTTCTGCGTGCCGCATGACCCCAGGTCGTTGAACGGTCTCACGCGACAGCGACAAAGCGCTTCGGAACGACAGGTGGGCGGCGTGATCTGGAGAGGGCTGACCGCGCACAAAGCAATGTTTGCATAAGGCCGGCAGATTCTGACTCGTATACATAGGATTCCTATGTATACTGGGCGTCGAGGAGTCATAGATGCCCACAGTTCAGATCGCTTACGCCCTTGCCCGGATCGGCACCCTGCTGAAATCCCTTGCCTGGGAGGATGCGGAAAAGCTCGGGGTCAACCCGACGCAGGCGCAGACCCTTGTGCGGTTGGCCGCACGCGGACGATCACGGGTCAGCGACCTGGCCGCCGAGCTTGGAGTGAGCCAGCCGACGCTGAGCGATGCGGTGGCGGCACTGTTCCGCAAGGGGTTGCTGGAGCGGCAACCGGACCCCGAGGATGGCCGCGCCGTGCGGCTGCAACTGACCTGGGCGGGGCGCGCTGTGGCCGAGGCGGCGCGCGTTCCGCCTCCGGCGATGCTGGCGGCGCTGGAAACGCTGCCAGAAGCTGACCGCGATGCGATGCAGCGCGGGTTGGTGGGTCTGATCCGGGCATTGCAACTGGCGCAAGTGATTCCGGTGCAGCGGATCTGCGTGACCTGCAGGCATTTTCGCCCCCATGCCCATGACGACGCGGCGCGCCCGCATCACTGTGCCTTTGTGGATGCCGCCTTTGGCGATGCCGCGCTGCGGATCGACTGCGGCGACCACGAAACCGCCGCCGACCCGGACCTCCTGCCCCTTTGGGCGAGGTTCTCGGCAGCGGCCTGAGACGGGCGCCCGGAACCGCGGCAACGGTCCGGACGCCCTGATGCCCACCAATCCAACGGATGAAAAGGAGCCCCATATCATGACACGAAAATCCAACCTTTACCATGCCGGAGCCTGCCTTGCGGCGCTGCTTGGCGGCAGCGCGGCGCTGGCCGATGGCGCACATGACCACACCGGCGGTATCACGGCCACGGCGGGCGACCGCGCGCCTTTCGACATCGTTCACGCCCGGATCACCACCGAAGGGCGGGTGGCGACCTTTCACATGGCCGTCTCGGGCGCGGCCGGGGAAAGCCGCCCTGCCGCCATTGGCGCGCTGGCGGGGTCGCAGGTCTTTGCCTATGTCTGGCCGACCACGCTGGACAGCGCCACTGTCGGGTTCGAGCCCGGCGCAGGCATCCTGGCGATGGTGGCGACCGCGCATCCTGATTTCGACGACACCCCGCTATACGACGAGAACCGAGATGGCGACCGGGGCAATGACGGCGATCTGTGGCACAGCCATTGGGTCGTTCTGGGGCAGGATGACGCTTGCGGCGCGGGCGCGCTGAAAGTGATCGACATCCCCGAAGGCAGCACGCCGCGCCTGCCTGCCACCTGGCCGGGTCTGCCCTTGCTGATCGACAGCCCCGGTTGGCAACCGATGCTTGATGCCGAGACCATCGAGATCGCGGTGGCTTTCGACGACATCGGCGCGGTCGAGACGGTGGGCTTTGACGGTGTGACCGCAGGCTTGCGGGTGAATGCCGATGTCCATGCGCCGCTTCTGTGCGTCACCGATGTCTTTGACGTGGCCTCGGGCGATCTCAGCCTGCCGGGCAAGGTCAACCAGTAATCAACGGCCGGCGGCGCTGGTGGTGCCGCCGGCACATTGTGGAGAGTGAACGCCATGTCCGATCTTTCCCCGCCGATCCTGGCCTCCGAATGGCTGAACACGCCCGAACCGTTGACGCTGGAAGGCCTGTGTGGCCGGGTCGTGGTGATCGAGTGTTTTCAGATGCTGTGCCCCGGTTGCGTCAGCCACGGGTTGCCGCAGGCCCAACGCATCGCCCAGACCTTTCGCCCGCAGGACGTGGCGATGATCGGGCTGCACTGCGTGTTCGAACACCATGCCGCGATGACTCCGCTGTCGTTGCGAGCCTTCCTTCACGAATACCGTATCCGTTTTCCGGTCGCGGTGGACATGACCGGCGAACGGGGCCCCTTGCCACAAACCATGGAAGCCTATGCGCTGGAGGGCACGCCGACACTGCTGCTGATCGATCGCGAAGGTCGCCTGCGCGCGCGCCATTTCGGGACGATTTCCGACCTTGCGCTGGGGGCCGAGATCATGGCGCTCGTGCTGGAAAGCACCGATGCCGGTTGATCCCGCGCCGCCCTTCCGCCGCGTCAGATGTCAGCGCCAAGACGAAAGGATAGCCGGAAAGTCGAAGCGGTCCCG
Source organism: Roseovarius sp. BRH_c41 (assembly GCF_000961715.1). NCBI lineage: Bacteria > Pseudomonadati > Pseudomonadota > Alphaproteobacteria > Rhodobacterales > Roseobacteraceae > Roseovarius > Roseovarius sp. BRH_c41. The sequence continues at coordinate 2,803 of NZ_LADY01000009.1, forward strand.
ATGTTGACCTATGGGGGCGCTTACGAAGTCACTTTCCAAAGAAGTTCTTGCGCCTCAGGTCAGCGATCACGCGATCGGCCATCTGGGTGCAGCGCGCGCCGTCGAAGGGAAATACGGTTTCGAAACCGCCCCTTAGCCGGACTTCAAGCCCCGCGCGCAGGCGCTTGCGGGCGCGGAACAGCCGCGTCCTGACCGTGATCGGATTCAATGACAAGGTCCGCGCTATGGCCAGCACACCCAGACCCTCGGCCTCGTGCAGAAGAAAGACAAGTCTCAATTCCGCCGGCAGCCCGGCAACCGCAGCCTCGAGCATGGTGGAAATCTGCGTCCGGCCAAGCGCCGCTTCGCTGCCTTCAAAGCCGTTGCCGGGAAAGATCACGACGGCGCTGTCTGCCGCATCCCGCTCAAGCACGGTATCATACTCCTCGTGCGGCCGGGCGGCTCGGGCGCGCATCCGCGCCGCGTTGATGGTGATGCGGACGAGCCAGGTTGAAAAGCGCGCTTCGCCGCGAAACTGATCCAGCCGGGTGAAGGCCGCAAGATAGGCGTCCTGCACCGCATCTTCCGCCTCGGCATTGGTGTCAAGGATCCCGCGCGCCACCCGGAAAAGCCGGGGATTGAGGCGGCGGACAAGTTCGCGCACCGCCGCCTCGTCCTGCGCCCGCGCCGCCGTGACCAGTGTCGCTTCGTCTGCATCGCGCAGGCTACAGGCCGGGGCCGGACGTGGAGCGGGGTTCATGGCTGCCCCGGGGGCATCACGCGCCCGGCCTTCAGAATGGCCTCGACAGACGGAAACCCGTCAAGAGCAACCGCGGGCAGATCGCCCGCCTCGGTTGCCGCCCCCTGCCAGCCCGCGTCACCCGGCGTTCCGACCACGATCCGGCCGACCATCCCAGCGTGTTCGTGCGGAAGGCAGTAGAAGTCGTAAACGCCGGGGAGGGTCAGCAAAACCTCGAAACTGTCGCCGGGCAGCAGGAAGTCGCTGTCCCAGGGCGTCGCCCCCGCAGGAATGCGTTGCGGCCGGTCGAAGAGGGTGGGGTGATAGCAGGTTGCGGTGTGGCTGTTCCCGGGATCAAGGTTCACAAAGCGCACCGTCGTGCCAGCGGCAACCGCAAGCCCGACCGGGGCGAACCAGACATGCTCGCCCCGTGACGTGCCCTGCATCCTGATCTCTTCCACCGTACCCGCAAGCACGAAGGCTGGCCCGATGAGAGCGACGACGCCGCCCCCACCAACCGCCAGCACCTGCCGACGGTTCGGCATCACTCTGCCAGCCTCGCCTTGGCATCCGCGCCGTGGAACAGCACGACATGCGCGTGCGGCTTTTCCACACCCGGATGCCCGGCGTTGTAATAGATGTCGACGGATGAAACATCATTCGATCCGACAGCCAGGTCGTTGTAGGACGTGCCGCCCTGCAAATCCTCGATCGGGGTCATGAAGATTGTGGCGGCCAGTTTTCCGTCCCGATCATAGCCAAGAAAGGGTCCCGCCGGCAGGGTCGCGGGATCGACGAAAAGCGTGCCGAGGCCGGGCAGGAAATCAGGCAGCGCCACAAGGTCGCTGACCTTGGCATACGGTGCCGGCGGCGGCGCGGCTTCGGGGACGTCTTCGGCTTGGGCAAGGCCGGGGGCAGCAAGCATCAGGGCGATGCCAAAGGTTGCGGCGGACAGGTTGAGGAACATGGTCGTCTCCGTGACTGAGCGAGACCCTTTCGTGCGATCTCGGCTATTGGATGCGGCAACGCCCGAAATGTTCCCCGCTTTCAGGACTATTTCTTCGCGGGTCTTCCGGTCATGTTTCAGCCGTTGGGGCCTGAGGCCGATCGTGTTCCCTTGGCGTCAAAAGTGCTTCGTTTGAGGATGGTGCCTGCGTCGTCGACCGTCAGCCTTAAGACGCGCCCGGCATGGCGAAACGTCAGCCGGAACCGGCCTGCGTCCGCATCAACGCCCTTTTCGCACCGGCTTGTCACCTTTCCGGCCCGCATCTTTTCCTGCAACTGCGCGGGGTCCAGCCCGAAGGCAGCAGCCACCGTCACCGCATCGACCTCGAACCCCTGCGCGGTGACAGTCACGCCGCTCATGTGGCATCGCGCCAATGGTTGTTGGCGGCGGCGATGGTGGCGAAATGGGTGGCTATCACAGCGCTGACCGCGATCAGCGCATCGGCATCTTCGGCATACTCGGGGCGCAGCCGGTCACGCACAGCGGCGTCGGGCTGGGTTTTCTTGATCGCCATGCGCGACAGCTTGACGGCCAGGTCATAGCCTTCGGTCGGGGTTGGCGTGATCAGCGTGGGCAGCCAGTTGTCCATTGGGGCTTTCCTTTAACGGGATGGGGATATCGGGGGCAACCAGGATGCGGAGCGCGTCTCCTTCAAGGTCGTCATATTGGTCATGGCGCAGCGCCCAGAAGAAGGCGGCAAGACCGGTCAGGCCAAGGCCAATCGCGATGGGCACAAGGATGAACCAGGTCATTGCCCTTGCACCCCTTCCGGGCGCAGGGCGACCCAGGCGTGCCAGGTGCCGTGACCCAGCAGCGGGAAAATCACAATCAGCCCCAGCAGCCCGGTCGCCGCCGACAGCGCAAAGCCCAGCGTCACGATCACCCCCCATGGCAGCACGCTGCGCAGGTTCTGCGTGGTGATCGCAAACGAGGTGCCAAGTGCGGTCAGCGCATCGACACGGCGTTCCAGCAGCATCGGGATGGAAAACAGGCTGATCGCCATCGCGAAGGCGGCAAACAGCCCGCCGATGGCCGAGCCGGTCAGGATCAACGCCCAGCCGCGCGGCGTGGTCAGCAACTGGACAAGGATGTGGTCAAAGCCCGGAAACGGCAGCATCCCGAAGAACAGGGCGTAAAGCAGGTCCGCGGCGCGAAGCCAGAGCACGACCAGAAGGCACAGCAGAAGCCCCGCGAACACCAGTTGTCCCCCCGATGTCGGACGGACCAGCAGCATCTGCGCCAGCGTCGCCGGCTGGGCGTTGTGCAGTCGGCGGCTTTTCTCGTAAAGGCCGATGGCCAGAAGCGGGCCGACGACCAGGAAGCCCGACAGAGCCGGAAAGATAAGCCAGGGCAGGCCCGCAAGGATCATCCCGCCGATGACAAGGGCCGACAGGGCGGCCACCGCAAGCCCGTAGATCAGGCTTTGGGCCGGGCGGGCCCACAGATCGGCCCAGCCGCAGGAGAGCCAGCCAAGCGCCGCGCCCCTTGGCAAATCGCGGGCAAAGGGGCGCGGCGCAGGGAGGCGCGGTTCCAGTGCGGGAAGCGGTTCAAGCATGGCGGCCCCCTTTCAGCATCCGGGTTTTGCGGCAGCCAGGCCCGGCTTTTCGGCCACGCAACCGGGTTGCGACCGAAAGGCCAGGTCGGCAAGATTCCAGTTCGCTCCGATCACCAGCGCCAGGGTGGCGGCAACGCCAAGGGTGATCCAGACACGCGGGCGCAGGCTCATGGCGCATCCTTCGCCCCCTTGTCTGCAAGGCTTTCGATATAAAGCGCCATCATGCGGAGTTCCGCCTCTGCCAGTCGCTCCTGCCAGGCGGGCATCACGCCCTGGCGACCGGCAAGCAATGTCTGACGTATCGTGGCCGCATCGCCGCCATAGATCCAATCGGCATCGGTCAGGTCCGGCGCGCCGGTGCCCTCCAAACCCTTGGCATCCTCGCCGTGGCATCCGGCGCAGTTGTCCTGAAACAGGGTGGCGGCCGCAGAGGTGTCGCCGGGGATCACGCCGTTGCCAAGCGTCAGCACATATTCGGTCAGCGCCACGATCTCGGGCCGGGGCAACAGACCGTCCCGGCCAAAGGCGGGCATCTGGGTGAAACGGGTATCGGGGTGGGGGCTGTTGATGCCAAAGCGCAAGGTCGTCTCGATCTCTTCTGCCGTGCCGCCCCAAAGCCAGACGCCGTCATTCAGGCGCGGAAAGCCGGGGCCTCCCGTGCCGCCCGCGCCGTGGCAGACCTGACAGTTCTGGCCGAAGAGGGGCTCTGCCGTGGCCCGGGCGCGGGCCATCAGGTCAGAGTCGGCGCGCAGGCTGTCGAAATCCTGCGTGGCAAGAGCCGACATCCAGTCGGCCCGCGCTGCGGCTGCAGCGGCAATGTCGGCGGCGACGGCCAGTTGCTGATCACCACCCAGCAGCCCCTTGGTATAGGTCTGCCCCAGCGGCCAGGTCGGGAAAAGCACCCAAGCGATCACCGCATAGACATGCGTCACCGCCAGAAACCACACCACGACGCGCGGTATTGGCGAGTTCAGTTCCTTGATGCCGTTCCAGTCATGCCCGGTGGTGGCAAAGCCCGAGACCGGGTCGCGTTCGGTCACGGACATGGCCGGTCCTCCGACGTCAGGATGGAGTTCGCGGCGCGCTCAGCCCCGGCTTTGCGAGTCGGCCAGTAGGTGTGGATCACGATCAGGATGAAAAAGCCCATCAGGTAGAACAGGCCAAAGGTTTTCGCCAGAAACAACGCAAGATCATGGCTCATGGTGTCACCTCCGGCGCATAGGGGACCTGCGACAACTGCCCCAGCACCTGAAGGTAGGCCACCAGGGCGTCCATCTCGGTCAACCGGTCAGCACCGGAGAACGGGCGCAGGGTGGTCGCCTCGCCGTAGCGGGCGACAAGTCCCGTGGCCGCTTCACCGTCGGGCCGGGTCTGCGCCAGCGCGTCATGCGGGGCGTTGGCGATCATCTCGTCGGTGTAGGGCACGCCCAGGCGGCGCAACACCGCCAGATGCTGGCCCAGATCAGCCACGTCCAGGGTGTTTGTCGCCAGCCAGGGATAGGCCGGCATGATCGAGGTCGGCACCACATCGCGCGGGTTGATCAGGTGGGCGACATGCCAGTCGTCGGAATACTTGCCGCCCAGCCGGGCAAGGTCCGGACCTGTGCGCTTGGACCCCCACAGCATCGGGTGATCATATTGCGATTCCGCCGCCAGGGAATAGGGACCATAGCGTTCCACCTCGTCGCGCAGGGTGCGGATCATTTGGCTGTGGCAGGCGTAACAGCCCTCGCGGATGTAGATGTCGCGCCCGGCCAGTTCGAGGGGTGTGTAGACCCGCATGTCGGGCAGGGTTTCCACCGTGTCGTCGATGGTGAACAGGGGGGCAATCTCGACCAGACCGCCGACGCTGGCCGCAAGGATGATGGCCACGACAAAGCCGACCGAGTGCTTTTCAAGATTGTAGTGCGCCTTGAACAGGGACATGGGCCTACTCCGCCGCTTGGGGGGCAAGGGGTACATCGGCGGCCGCACCGCGCGCGCCGCGCACCGTCAGCCAGATGTTCACAGCCCCCACACAGATGCCCGCCAGAAACAGCGCGCCGCCGATCACCCGGGCGATGTAGTAGGGGCGCATTGCCTCCATGCTGTCGATGAAGGAATAGTTGAGCGTGCCTGCCGCATTGTAGGTGCGCCACATCAGCCCTTGGGTGATGCCGGCGTTCCACAGCGCAAAGACATAGGTCAGCAGCCCGGCAAGGGCCAACCAGAAGTGCCATTCGACGAGCCGCGCCGAATGCATCGTCGTTCGCCCCCAGATCTGCGGGATGACCGAATAGAAGGCACCGAAGGTCACCATCGCCAGCCAGCCAAGAGCGCCGGAATGAACATGGCCTACCGTCCAGTCGGTGTAATGCGACAGCGCGTTGACCGGGCGGATCGCCAGGAACGACCCCTCAAACGTGGACAGGCCATAAAACACTGCCGCCACGAACATGAACCGCAGCGTCGCATCGTCGCGCACCCGGTGCCATGCCCCGTTCAACGTAGCCAGCGCATTGCCCGCCGAAGCCCAGCTTGGCACCAGCAGCATCACCGAAAAGGTCATGCCAAGGTTCTGCACCCAGGTTGGCAGAGCGGTGTAATGCAGGTGGTGCGATCCGACCCAGAGGTAGAAAAAGGTGATGCCCCAGAAGCTGATGATCGACAGTCGGTAGGAAAAGATCGGCCGCTGCGCCCGGACCGGCAGGTAGTAGTAGAGCATCCCCAGAAAGCCCGAGGTCATGAAGAACGCGACCGCATTGTGGCCATACCACCACTGCACCATCGCATCCTGCACACCCGAAAAGGCCGAATAGCTTTTCGCCCCGACCCAACTGACCGGCAGGGCGGCGGCGTTCACGACATGCAGCATCGCCACCACGACGATGAAGGCGAGGTAGTACCAGTTCGCGACATAGATATGCGGCTCTGCCCGGCGCTTTAGCGTGCGCAGGTAGAGCACTAGGTAGACCAGCCACACGACCACCAGCCAGAGATCGGCATACCATTCTGGCTCGGCATATTCCTTGGACTGGGTGACGCCCATGAAATAGCCCGTGACCGCCCAGACCAGAAACAGGTTGTAGCCGATCAGCACGAACCAGGGGGAAAGTTGATCCGCCAGCCGCGCCCGACAGGTGCGCTGCATGACGTGGAATGATGTGGCGATCAGGGCATTGCCGCCAAAGGCAAAGATCACGCCCGTCGTATGCACCGGGCGCAGCCGGCCATAGCCGGACCAGGGCTGCCCGAAGGTTGCCTCGGGCCAGACCATGAGGGCGGCCACCCACAGCCCGACCCCCATCGCAAACACACCCCAGACCATCGCCAGCACGATGCCGACCTTGATCGGGTCGTCGTAATACCGCTGAAGACGTGCCGGATCGGGGGCGGGTTCCTCCAGAACGCCGCCCACCGCGAAGACAAGGGTAAGGCCAAGCGCCAGGGCAATGAAGCCGTGCACGGCCATCGGATCGTGCTTGCCGAGCGCCGCCATGGTCAGCCCAAGCAGCGCAAGACAGATGGACAGAAGCAGGCCGAGGTGCCTTTCCGTGCGGGTGAGTTTTGCGATCATGCGAGTGCCACCCTTTCCATCCTTGGCAGGGCCACATCCGCCAGGGTCGAGCGGTCCAGATCGGCCAGAAACGCCGCCTCGGCCGAACGCAGCCGAGCCTTCAGACGGCAACAGCCCATGACGGTGCAGGCGCCGCCCGATGCCTGAAAGCACTCCACCAACGCCTGACCGGTTTCCAGAAGACGCACGACCTCGCCCAGCCGGATCTGGCTTGCGGGCCGGGCCAGAACCGCGCCGCCTCCACTCCCGCGCCGCGTGGCAACGATTCCGGCCTGCGCAAGCGTCGACATGATCTTGGTCAGGTGATGGCGCGACAGGGCAAACTCTTCGGCCAAATCGGCGGTCGAGAAGGCACGGTCGGGCTCTGACGCCATCCGCATCAGCGCGCGCAGTCCGAAATCGGTGAAGGAGGTCAGGCGCATCGCTGCTCCGTTTGAATCTGTATTTACAATACCTATTAGCAGGGTCTACGTTTGGCGCAAGCCCGGAGTCAAGGAACGCCTGCCATGTCCGCCCCTGATGCCCTGCGCAGCGCCCGCCCCGATGTCACCGCTGACCTGATGCGGCGCACCGGGCTTGACGACGCCATGCTGGGCCGTCTGGTGCACGGGTTTTATGACCGCGTGCGACGTGACCCGCTGCTGGAGCCGGTCTTTGCCGACCGGATCACTGACTGGACCCCGCACCTGGAGCAGATGGTCGAATTCTGGTCCTCGGTCGCGCTGATGACCGGGCGGTACCACGGCGCGCCGATGCCCAAGCATTTGCCCTTGCCGGTCGAGCGGGAACACTTTGACCGCTGGCTGGATCTGTTCCGGCAGACCGCACACGAACTTTGCCCACCGGCCGGGGCGGCGTGGGTGATCGAGCGGGCCGAACGGATCGCGTCCTCGATCCACATGAACATCCTGGGCGCACGTGGCCAGAATGGCCGCGCGGCTGCGCCATCCCAGCTTTGAGAGAGGAAACCTGACATGACGAATGATCCGCCGCTGAACGACAACGCCGCCCTGACCACCTACATCGAGACGCGCTACCATCAGACGCACCGCGCGCAACTGCCCGACCTTGCCGCGCTGGCACTGAAGGTCGAGCGGGTGCATGGCGACAGACCGGATGCCCCGGTCGGGCTGGGCGCGCTGCTGCAACGCCTGATCGGCACGCTGGAGGTGCATATGAAGAAGGAAGAGCTGATCCTTTTTCCCGCAATCCGGCGCGGTGGCGGGCCGGGAATCGAAAACCCCATCGCGGTGATGCGGGCCGATCACGATGACCACCAGACCGAGGTGGTCGAGATCCGCAGGCTGACCCATGACCTGACCCTGCCCGAAGGCGCCTGCCGATCCTGGACCGCACTTTATGACGGGCTGGGCGAGTTCCTGCGTGACCTCGACACCCATATCCGGCTGGAGAACGATGTGCTGTTTCCCCGGTTCGCCCCTGCAGCCTGACCCGTCCCGCGCGCATGAGGAAAGGAGACACTGATGCCAGATATCTCGATGCCAAAGGCCACCCGGGCCCACGGCGAAAAGCGTCATGCCCTTGCCCCGGCCGCCAATGACGCCTTCCGCGCCTTCGGCAAGGCGGTCTTTGCACCCGGAGCGCTGGATGTCCGCACCAAGCAGCTGATCGCCGTTGCGGTCGCGCATGTCACGCAATGCCCCTGGTGCATCGAAGCCCATGTCAAGGCGGCCCAAAGGGAAGGTGCCTTGGGTCCGCAGATCATGGAGGCCATCTGGGTGGCCGCAGAAATGCGCGCGGGCGCGGCCTTTGCCCATTCGGTAAAGGCGCTGGACCTGATCGAAGACGACCCCGCACCATGATGTCGGCCTCCGTCTGCGACATCCACCTTTGTCGGGCCCATGACATCAAGGCCGGAGTACGGCCCACCGGCGCGCGGTTGCTGGTGGACAGGCTTTGGCCACGCGGCATCAGCAAGACAGATCTGCCACTTGATGCCTGGCTGAAAGATGTGGCCCCCAGCCCCGCTCTGCGCATCTGGTACGGGCATGACCCTGCGAAATGGGCCGAGTTCGGCACCCGCTACCGTGCCGAATTGCGCGACAACCCCGGGGCTGTGGAAAGCGCTCTGGCCTGGTGCCGCAGGGGGCCGGCAAGCCTGATCTATGCCGCGAAGGACAGGCTTCACACCCACGCGCTTGTCCTGCGCGATCATCTGGCCGAAACTCTTGCCAAGGAATACGCGCAATGACGGACACCCGACTGCACACCCCTGTCTGCACCTTGCTGGGCTGCGATGTGCCCATCCTGATGGCCGGGATGGGGGGCGTGGCGCGATCTGAACTGGTCGCGGCGGTGGCAGAGGCGGGTGGGTATGGCATTCTCGGCATGGTGCGCGAAACGCCACAACTGATCGCCGAGGAAATTGCCGCCGTCAGGGTCCGCACCGAGCGGCCCTTTGCCGTGAACCTGATCCCGGCGGCCACCGACCCGGCACTTCTGGATGCCGAACTGGGCGTCTGCCTTGATCTTGGCGTTCCGGCGATGTGCTTTTTCTGGGATGTGGTGCCTGCGGCCGTTGCCCGCGCCAAGGCGGCCGGCTGTCTGGTTCTGCATCAGGTCGGCTCGCTCAAGGCTGCGCTTGCCGCCGAGGCGGCGGGTGCGGATGTGCTGATCGTGCAAGGGGTCGAGGCCGGTGGCCATGTCCATGGCACAGTCTCGGCGCTTGTGCTGGTGGAACAGGTGGTCCGCGCGGTCAAGCTTCCGGTCATCGCCTCGGGCGGATTTGCGACCGGGGCCAGCCTGATCGCCGCGGTGGCGCTTGGGGCGCAGGGCATCCATTGCGGCACGGCATTTCTGGCGACTGTGGAATCCTTTGCCCATGAGAAACACAAGGCCCGCGTTCTGGCCGCGATGGCCGAAGATACCGTCCACACCGACATCTATGCGCTGAACTGGCCGCCGAATACCCCGGTCCGGGTGATCCGCAATTCGGTGATCGACGGCCTTGGCCCCAATCTGATGGGACACCGGCCCGACCTCTTGCCGCGCGAGGTGATCGCCGCCGAAGATGGCCGCCCTCTTTTGCGCTACAGCACCGATTCCCCGCTTCGCACCACGACCGGCAACCTTGAGGCGATGGCGATCTATGCTGGCCAAAGCGTCTCGCTGATCGACAGCCTGCCAAGGGCCGCCGGGCGCGTGGCGGCGATCATGGACGAGGCGCGGATAGCCCTGGCCCGTCTGGCTGTGCTGACCAAGGGGGATGAGGCATGACCGGCGATGACGACAGCCCGCGGGGCTATGCCTCGCCCCCCTGCCTGGCACATGAAATCGACCCGACCTATTTTGACCCGCTGGCCGTCGATCCGGCGCAGGCGCGTGACGTGGCGCGCTGGCGCAAGGCCGAGCGGGCGCGCCTGCTGGCGGAACGCGCCACGCTGTCGGTTTCGGCGCGACAGGACGCCGCCGAGCGGATCACACCCCGGCTGGACGATCTGATCCGCGCGCGGTTCGGGCAGATCGAGGGTCTGACGATCTCGGGCTGGTGGCCGATCAAGGCGGAACTGAACCTGCGGCACTGGCTGGCCGATCTTGTCGGCCAAGGCGCAACGGTGGCCTTGCCCGTTGTCCTGACGCCCGCCGCGCCGCTGGTGTTCCGGCCCTGGACGCCCGATTGCCACATGGTGCAGGGCTTCTGGAAGATCCCCATCCCCGCCGAAGGACCGGAGGTGATCCCGGACGTGACCCTTGCGCCGTTGGTGGGCTGGGACGCGGCGGGGTTCCGGCTGGGATATGGCGGCGGCTACTTCGACCGGACGCTGGCCGCTTTGGCACCACGCCCCTATGCCATCGGCGTCGGCTTGCAGGCAGCGCGGGTCCAGACGATCTTTCCGCAGCCGCATGACATTGCGATGGACGCGATCGTGACCGAGGCCGGTCTGCGCCACCCATGAACGCCTAGGCCGCGCCGATCAGACGCCAGAAAAACACCGCGCTCATTCCGAAACCCACTGTTGCAATCACTTTGCGGACGACGGGTTTCGGAAGCGCGCGGGCCAGTGGGGCACCGGCGTAACCGCCTGCCGTTGCTGCAAGCATCATGATGATCGCTTGCGGCCAGGCGACCAGTCCTGCCACCGCAAAGACCGCCACCGAGATGGCGGACAGAAGAAAACTCAGCCCCGACTTCAGCGCATTCATGCGATTGAGGTCGGTCATGCCCCACAGTGAGAAAAGCGCCAGCAGGACGATCCCGAGGCCCCCATTGAAGTAACCGCCGTACAGCGCGACGCCAAAAAGCCCCAAAGCCCCTTCCGACGACACGTCCCGGGCCTTTGCGGCGGCCCATTGGCGGACCCTGTCCCCGAAAAGGAACACCAGGGTGGCCCCCAAAAGAAGGAAGGGAACTACCATTGAAAACGCCTGGTTCGACGACACCAGCAAGAGCCCTGAACCCGCCAGCCCCCCCGCAAGGGTGATCGCCGCCAACCGCAACAGCCGTTTGCGATCAAATCCTGCCAGTTCGTTGCGAAAGCCCAGGGCACCGCCAAGATAGCCCGGAAAAACCGCGACCGTGCTGGTTGCATTCGCCATGACGGGGGGCATGCCGGTGAAGACAAGCGCAGGAAAGGTGAGGAATGTGCCTCCGCCTGCGACCGTATTCAGGATGCCTGCGCCAAAGGCGGCGGCGAGCAACAACGCTGTTTCCATCATGC
>NZ_LADY01000029.1:0-28298 GCF_000961715.1 Roseovarius sp. BRH_c41
GGACGAGATCACCATCCTGCGCAGCTATTGGTTGACATGCCATCGGGATGTGCGCGCCATGCTGCGCGAACGCGCCGTGATGGAATTCATCAAGACCTCGATGCACAGCCGTCGGACGGATCTGATTCCGACAACCGGCTGATTTTACCCTGCTGACCACAAGACGCTGGACTTGGTTGAAGAAGCCATAAGGGGCGCCCATGAGCGCCCCTTATAAGTCGGTGAAGATGTGAATCGTGAGACCCGGAGAAGAGGCTCAGAGGATCTTCTGACCAGTCTTGTCCCAATCGGCCATAAAGGTCTTGAGCCCCTGATCGGTCAACGGATGCTCTGCCATTTTCTTGATCACGGACGGTGGGGCCGTCATCACGTCAGCGCCGATATATGCGGCCTGAAAGGCGTGGTTGACGGTGCGGATCGAGGCCGCGAGGATCTGGGTCTCGAACCCGTAATTGTCATAGATCGTGCGGATATCGGCGATCAGCTCCATCCCGTCGAGGTTGATGTCATCGAGCCGCCCGATGAAAGGGGAGATGAAGGTGGCCCCCGCCTTGGCCGCCAAGAGCGCCTGATTGGCCGAGAAGCAGAGCGTCACATTGACCATGTGCCCCTCGCCCGAGAGCACTTTGCACGCCTTGAGACCATCCCAGGTGAGCGGCACCTTGACGGCGATATTGCCCGCGATGGCGGCGAGTTTGCGCCCCTCGGCGATCATCTCGTCCGCGGTGAGGGCCACAACTTCGGCGCTGACCGGGCCATCGACCATTTCGGCGATCTCTTTGGTCACTTCGAGAATGTCGCGGCCTGACTTCAGGATGAGCGACGGGTTGGTGGTGACGCCGTCCACCATGCCAAGGTCATTGAGTTCGGCAATCTGATCGGTTTCGGCGGTATCGACAAAGAATTTCATGGGGTGGCCCTCTGTGGCGGGTTGGGTTTGCTTGCCGAAGCGTTTACCTCATAGGCACGCCCGCCGAAACCCCTCACGCGACAGGAGCCGCCCGTTGACCCAAGCCTTGCCCGACTTCTATCACGAGGGCGAGTTGGTGGCGGTGCTGACGGCGCAGCCATTGGACGGCCCGCTGGATTATCTGGCCCCTGAGGGTGGGGTCATGGCCGGGGCCTTTGTCGAGGTGCCGCTGGGGCCGCGCCGGGTGTTGGGTGTTGTCTGGGGGCCGGGCCGGGGTGGATTTGACCTGAAGAAGGCGCGCAGCATCGGCCGCGTGCTCGACGTGGCGCCGATGCGGGGCGAGATGCAGGAGTTTCTGCGCCGTGCCGGTGAGTATACGCTGACACCGCTGCCCGCGATGCTGCGGCTGGCGACGCGCGCGCCGGGGCTGAGCGACCCGCCCTCGATGCAAAAGATTTACCGGCTGGGGGATATGGAGCCTGCGCGCCTGACCGATGCCCGCGCGCGGGTGCTGGAGGTGCTGCGCGATCATGGCGGGCTTGGATTCACGCTCAAGGAGGTGAGCGATCTGGCGGGGGTGACATCCTCGGTGGTCAAAGGGTTGGTGGCGCAAGGGGCCGTGCTTGAGGAGGACACGCCGCGCGATACGCCCTTTGCCCGACTTGATCCCGACCTGCCCGCCAAGGCGCTGACCGAGGATCAGGCGACGGCGGCGCGGTCGCTCTGCGCGGGGCTGCGCGGGCAGGGCTATGGGACAACCCTGCTGCGCGGTGTGACCGGATCGGGTAAGACCGAAGTGTATCTGGAGGCTGTGGCCGAGGCATTGCGTCAAGGGGGGCAAGCGCTGGTGCTCTTGCCCGAGATTGCGTTGACGGCAGAGTTTCTGACGCGGGTCGAGGCGCGGTTTGGCGCGCGCCCGGCGGAATGGCATTCCGGCGTCACCATGACCGAGCGGCGGCGGGTTTGGAAAATGGTCGGGCAGGGGGGCGCACAGATGGTGGTGGGGGCGCGCTCTGCGCTGTTCCTGCCGTTTCAGAATCTGCGGTTGATCGTGGTCGATGAGGAACACGACAGCTCTTACAAACAAGAGGATGGCGCGCTCTATCATGCGCGCGATATGGCGGTTTTGCGTGCGAGCCTGTGTAGCGCGCGGGTGGTGCTGGCCTCGGCCACGCCAAGCCTTGAAAGCTGGGCCAATGCCGAAGCCGGGAAATACGAGCGGCTCGATCTGAACGCGCGGTTCGGCGTGGCAGTGATGCCGGAACTGGCGGCCATCGACATGCGGGCAGAAACATTGCCGTCGAATCGCTGGATTTCGCCCACCTTGCAGGCGGCGGTCAATGCGCGGGTGGCGGCGGGGGAGCAGGCGCTCTTGTTTCTCAACCGGCGCGGCTATGCGCCGACCACCATTTGCCGCGCCTGTGGGTATCAGATCGGATGCCTGCACTGCGACGCGCGCATGGTCGAGCATCGTTTTCAAAAGCGGTTGATGTGCCATCAATGCGGCGAGAGTGCCGCCATGCCCGAGGCCTGCCCATCGTGCGGGGTGGCGGGCAAGCTGGCGGCGGTCGGGCCGGGGGTAGAGCGGCTGGCAGAGGAAGCGGCGGCGCTCTTTCCGCAGGCGCGGATTGCGGTGCTGTCGTCGGACTTGTTCGGGTCTGCGCGCGCGTTGAAAGAGCAGATTGTCGAGATTGCCCAAGGCGCGGCTGACATCATCATCGGCACGCAACTTGTTGCAAAAGGTCATAATTTTCCGTTGCTCACCTTGGTGGGGGTGATTGATGCCGATCTGGGCTTGCAGGGCTCGGACCTGCGCGCCGCCGAGCGGACATTTCAATTGATGCGGCAGGTGGCGGGGCGTGCGGGACGCGCCGAGCGGGCGGGGCGGGCGCTCTTGCAGACGTTTCAGCCCGAGCATCCGGTCATTCGCGCCATTCTGGCAGGGGATGAAGAGGGGTTTTGGCGCGCCGAGGCCGAGGGGCGCAGGCAGGCGGGTGTGCCGCCCTATGGTCGGATGGCGGGGATCATCCTGTCGTCACCCGATATGCAGGCGGTGTTCGATCTGGGCGAGGCGCTGGCGCGGCGCGACGGACCCATTCGGGCGGTGGGAGCGCAGGTCTTTGGCCCGGCACCGGCACCGATTGCCCGTATCCGGGGGCGGCATCGGGTGCGCCTGCTGGTCAAGGCCCCCAAGGGCGCGACATTGCAGGCGGCGGTGTCTGAGTGGATTGCGCAGGTGCGGTTGCCCGCGCAAATGCGGCTGACGGTTGATATTGATCCGCAGAGTTTTTACTGAGGCTTTCTTGAAAAGAAAGTACGTCGAAATCTTTGCAAGATTTCGATTGGGCCATGGGCGCAGCCCCTCGCCAAGGCGGCATCTTGGGCGTAAAGGGAAAATATGAGACCACAGTTTCCCTTGGGCAGAGCGCAAGAGCTGCCATTCTGGCGCAGGCCTGTCACGCTGCTCTTTCTGATGGCTGCCGCGATGCCGGTGGCCTTTGCCACGTGGTCGGCGCTTCTCAATAATTTTGTGATCGAAGTGGCGGGGTTCAACGGCTCTGACATCGGCTGGCTGCACACGGTGCGGGAAATCCCCGGATTTCTGGCGATTGGTGTCATTGCGCTGATCCTCTTCATGCATGAGCAGGTGCTGGCGCTGGTGTCTTTGCTGCTGTTGGGGGTGGCGACCGCGATTACCGCGCATTTCCCGAGTTTGGGCGGGATTCTCACGATCACCATGCTCAGTTCCATCGGGTTTCACTATTTCGAGACGGTGAACCAATCGCTGCAATTGCAATGGTTGGATAAGTTGCGCGCGCCGCAGATGCTGGGCTGGCTGATGGCGGGGGGATCGGCGGCGACGCTGGTGGCCTATGTGCTCATTGTGCTGACATGGCAGGCCTTTGATCTGAGTTACAATTTTGTCTATCTCGTCTCGGGCGGGTTCACGGCTGTGGTGGCGGTGTTCTGCCTGATTGCCTATCCCCGGTTCGAGGCCCCCAATCCACAACTCAAGAAGATGGTACTGCGGCGGCGCTATTGGCTCTATTATGCGCTGCAATTCATGGCGGGCGCGCGGCGGCAGATTTTCATCGTCTTTGCAGGCTTCATGATGGTCGAGAAATTCGGCTTTGACGTGCATGAGGTGACGGCGCTCTTTCTCATCAACCTCGTGGTGAACATGATTTTCGCACCCCTGATGGGCAAGGCCGTGTTTCATTTCGGCGAGCGGCGCACGTTGCTGTTTGAATATGCTGGGCTGGCGATCGTGTTTCTGGCCTATGGCGGCATCTATTTCTTTGGTTGGGGCGTGGTGCTGGCGGCGACGCTCTATGTGATCGACCATATCCTGTTTTCGCTGGCTCTGGCGCTCAAGACCTATTTTCAGAAGATTGCCGATCCCGGCGATATTGCCCCGACCGCGGCCGTGGCCTTTACCATCAACCATATCGCGGCGGTGTTTCTGCCTGCGGCGCTGGGCTATTTATGGCTGGTGTCGCCTGCGGCGGTGTTTTTCGGGGCGGCGGGCATGGCGGGGGTGTCATTCGGCCTTGCGCTGTTGATCCCGCGCCATCCGGAACCGGGCAATGAGACGATCTTTGCGCAGTTTATGCCCGCCCCCGCCGAGTGATCCCGTTCTCCCGAAAAGGAAACTGCATGCCGACCTTTACCGCCCTCACGACCCTGCCCGGACGCGCCAATGCCGAGGCGCTGGCCGAAGCCTTGGAGCATCTGGAGCCGGAACCGACCGGCATCGGATCATTCGAGATGGAGGACGGATCGGGCCTGTGGGAGATTGGCGCCTATTTCGAGGCCGCCCCCGATGAGGTGGCGCTGGCGCTTTTGGCCAAGGTGCATGGGGCCAAGCCCTTTGTCATCTCGGAGTTGCCAGAGGTGGATTGGGTGGCCAAGGTACGCCGCGATTTGACTCCGGTCGTTGCGGGGCGGTTTTTTGTCTATGGCAGCCATGATGCCGACAAGGTGCCCGAGGATTGCGAGCCGCTTCTGATCGAGGCGGCGATGGCCTTTGGCACTGGGCACCACGGCACGACGCAGGGCTGTCTCAAGGCGCTGGACCGGCTGGCGGGCCAAGGCTTTGTCGGGCGCTCTGTGCTGGATCTGGGATGCGGCACGGCGGTTCTGGCGATGGCGGCGGCGCGGATCTGGCCCGGTGTCATGCTGGCCAGCGACATCGACGCGGTGGCGGTTGATGTGGCAAACGCCAATGTCACGGCAAATGCCCTTGAAGGCCGGGTCGAGTGTATCGAGGCCGAGGGGCTGGAGCATCCGCGCCTGAGCGCGGCAGCCCCCTATGATTTGGTGTTTGCCAATATCCTAAAGGGGCCGCTGATCCAGCTGGCACCGGGCATCACGGCGGCGCTGACGCCCGGGGGCAAGGTGATTCTCTCGGGTATTTTGAACGAGCAAGCGGATGAGGTTCGCGACGTTTACTGCGCGATTGGAAACAGTCTCGAGCATCGCGAAGAGATTGGTGACTGGACCACGCTGACCCTATCTAAAAGTCAATGAAAATGCGTCAGAATTAGGGCTAGCCAGAGGGTCTGCCTTGCTTTCGCCACATTTCGGGCATACCTTTTTCCTTATCGCGGTGGGGGTCGTGATAACGGGATGTCTCGATATGAGTGACGCATTTCAAGAGTTCGACGCGCGCCTCAAGACGATTGGCCGCAAACGGACAAAATTAGCGCGGGGCTATGTCAGCAAGGTCGACAAGGATGGGCTGATAATTTTTCGCCCAAAGCGTCGCAGATCCGGCATTCCGTTGCGCGGTCTGCTCTATATGTTTCTCGGGTTCATGTTCTTTAAGGCCGTGATCATCGCGCATCTCGGGCTGCCTCTCTACGGAGACCGCCTGTCACAACTTTCCCAAGGCAGCGTTGTCGAGCAGGCCGGGTCCGTTGTGATGCGGGCCGATCCGCTGAGCCTGACACTCGCGTCCTATCTGCGTCCGATCCTGCACTGAGGTTGCTCTGAGCGGTCTATAGTCGGCTCCAAAATGTAAAAAGCCCGCGCTGGCGATACCGGCGCGGGCTTTTTCATGGGGAGCGACGAAGGGTCAGACCTGACGCGCAACCAGGTCAATGTCGCCACGGCTCAGACCGATATCGTCAAGCTCGCGGTCCGACAGACGAGACAGTGCAGCGCGGGTGGCGCGACGCTCGTTCCATGCGGCAAGAACCGAAAATGCGCGGGAAAAGACTGCGCCGAAGCCGGCGTTCGTGGTGTGGGAGCGGGTGCTATCAAGAGCGGCCATGATTTTATTCCTGTGAATTGAGGGGACAGAGCATGTCTGTTTCTGAGTGGCAGGTAGTCCGGCAATTCCGTTCTCACAAGGCGAGTTTATTGCATAGTTCTTATGCGTTTTATGCATGGGTATAACTACGGGTAAGATACTTGTTTTTAAAAGATTTAATATTATCCCTGGATGACGCTACGTCCCAAGTAGCGACAATTCTGCAACGCAATGATGCCAAATCGGGCAGTTTGTGAACACGCATTCCGCTTGGTGCCTGTTCCCGTTTCGTGCTAATGCTGAAAAAAAGCGAAAAGGCAGGGCAGAGACATGCGGGTATTGGGCATTGATCCCGGGTTGCGAAACCTTGGCTGGGGCGTGATTGAGGTCGAGGGCAGCAGGCTCAGCCATGTGGCCAATGGGATCTGCCATTCCACCGGCCCGGATCTCGCGGCGCGGCTCTTGTCGCTCTATGAACAACTCACCGATATTCTGCACCGCTTTGATCCGCAGGCGGCGGCCGTCGAGCAGACCTTTGTCAACAAGGACGGGGCGGGGACGCTGAAACTGGGTCAGGCGCGGGGCATTGCCCTGTTGGTGCCCGCGCAATACGGGCTGACGGTCGGGGAATATTCGCCCAATACGGTCAAGAAAACAGTGGTTGGCGTGGGCCATGCCGCCAAGGAACAGGTGGCGCATATGGTCAAGGTGCAACTGCCCGGTGTCCTGCTGGCCGGGCCGGATGCGGCGGATGCGCTGGCGATTGCGATCTGTCACGCGCATCACGCGCGGTCCTCCGACATGCTGGCGCGGGCTGTGCAGAGGGCCAGCGCATGATCGGGCGGATCGCTGGGCGGATTGATTATCGCGGCACCGATCACGTGTTGATCGACGTGCGCGGCGTGGGCTATCTGGTCTATTGCTCTGAGCGGACGCTCTCGGCCCTGCCGGGTGTGGGGGGGATGGCGGCGCTCTATACAGATTTGCTGGTGCGCGAGGATCTCTTGCAGCTTTTCGGCTTTCCAACCCTGGTGGAAAAGGAATGGCACCGCTTGTTGATGAGCGTTCAGGGGGTAGGGGCCAAGGCCTCGCTCGCCATTCTGGGCGCATTGGGGCCCGAGGGTGTGGGCCGGGCGATTGCGATTGGGGATTGGCATTCGGTGACCGCGGCCAAAGGCATCGGGGCCAAGACCGCACAACGCGTGGTCAATGAGTTGAAGGACAAGGCGCCCTTGATTATGGCGATGGGGGCCGCCCCGCCCCCCGCGCAGGACGCGGGCGAAGTGATCGAAACAGGGCCGATACAGATTGCCCCCGTACACGCCCCGACCGATCCCGGCGCGCAGGCCGAGGCGCTGTCGGCGCTGACCAATCTGGGCTATTCCCCCGGCGAGGCGGCGGGCGCTGTGGCGCAGGTCGCGGGTGAGATGCCAGAGGCCGCCACTGCCGATCTGATCCGCGCCGCCCTGCGGCGGCTGGCACCGAAGGGGTAATTTATGGCCGAACCAGACCCGACATTGCGCGGCGCGGCCTTGCCCGAGGATCAGGACCGGAGCCTGCGGCCACAGGCGCTGTCAGAGTTCATCGGCCAAAAGGAAGCGCGGGCCAATCTGGCAGTTTTTATCCAATCCGCCCGGCAGCGCGGCGATGCGATGGATCACACGCTGTTTCATGGCCCCCCCGGTCTGGGCAAGACGACGCTGGCACAGATCATGGCGCGCGAATTGGGGGTGGGATTTCGCATGACCTCTGGCCCGGTGCTGGCCAAGGCCGGGGATCTGGCGGCGATCCTGACCAATCTGGAGCGCAACGACGTGCTCTTTATCGACGAAATTCACCGACTCAACCCGGCGGTGGAAGAGGTCCTATATCCGGCGATGGAGGATTTCGAGCTGGATCTGGTGATCGGCGAGGGGCCAGCGGCGCGCACCGTGCGGATCGAATTGCAGCCCTTCACACTGGTCGGGGCGACGACGCGGCTGGGTCTTTTGACCACGCCCCTGCGCGACCGCTTTGGCATTCCCACGCGGCTGCAATTCTACGAAATTGACGAGTTGCACGAAATCGTGACGCGCAACGCAAAGCTCTTGAACATCCCCACCGACACCGAGGGCGCGCGCGAAATTGCCCGCCGCGCGCGCGGCACGCCGCGCATTGCCGGGCGTTTGCTGCGCCGGGTGGTGGATTTCGCCGTGGTCGAGGGTGGCGGCAAGATCAGCCGCGCGCTGGCAGACAGTTCGCTGACGCGGCTGGGGGTGGATCATCTGGGGCTTGACGGCGCCGACCGGCGCTATCTGCGCCTGATTGCCGAGGCCTATCAGGGCGGGCCGGTGGGGATCGAGACCTTATCAGCCGCATTGTCCGAGAGCCGCGATGCGCTGGAAGAGGTGATCGAGCCGTTTCTCCTGCAACAAGGCCTGATCCAACGCACGCCGCGTGGACGGATGCTAGCGCAGGGCGGCTGGGCGCATCTGGGGCTGGCTGCACCGGGGCCAAAGGGGCAGAGTGATCTGTTTGAGAGTGGCAAATGATGTCCGGGGAGGGTGGAGGCATGGGGCCGGAGCATAGAGGCGCGACAGGATTGGCGGTCTGGGGAAGTTTTTTGGTAGTGAAAGTGGTGCCGTTTTTTCGTGAGAGCGAGGTTTTCGTGGAGAGACTTACGACGTTCGAGCAGTCAATTGAGGCGCATCAAAATGGCTAAGCGGGCCTTTGCGCGTTTTTTGAGTGTAACGGTTTTCATGATTGTCTCGTACACCCACGTGGGGCTTGCCCAAGGCTTAGATGTATCGGAAAGGGAATCAGATTTTCAGTATCGGATACAGCGTCCTGCAGGGGTACTGTTGAAAAATTGTATGCAAAACTATGAAGACCTTCCCTGTAAATATTACGCCTATGCATACGTTCTTCGCGCTGGTGGCCAACCGATTTCAGATCTGGAAATGCTCCAGAATATACTCCCTCCTATAGGAGATTTTCCTATTCCTTTAAGGAATAGAATTCTGCCGCAATATGAACTGGCGACATCGTACTGCACGCAACTGGATCAAGCTGTGTTGCTGCGAAGCCTTACCTTTTCCAAGGACCGAAAGTACTTATCCGCCAGTATTGTGCCCGAAGAAATTGAACATTGCTTTTCCGGTTATGATCGAGGCTCTGCAAAATTGCCAAGAAACTACCTTCTGATGGATGATGAAAAGATTTTTGCCCGTGTGGAGTGTTCTACCCATGAGGCCGTTCCCAATCCGACATGTCAGCTTACGGCGTATCCAAGCTCAGGAAATTTTCGCATCGAGATTGGCCCATTCCCCAAGAGGAACCTGCGTATTCTCATCTTGAACGCACAGTTGATCATTCAGGAGTTCATCGACGAGGTGCCGATTGAATTCCCAGATGATTTTGTCTGGACGCAACCACCTAGGTTAGTTCGTATTTCAGAAACTTCAGAAATTGCAATTTCCCTCTCGGAGGAGAAATTGAAATGATAGGGCTGTCCGGCTGGTGGCCATTGACTACACGGGAGACGAGGTGATTGTACCGTAGGTCTTGCAACAGGGCCAAAGAGGCAGAGTGATCCATCCGAAGGTTGAAGCGCTGGGGGCGGGTGTTTGATCTGAGTATTTTTTGGCAAGAAAAGCCGGGTTTACGAGAAGTGGCACGGGTTGATAGATGGGCGCAAAATTCGGAGACCTGCCCATGAGCGACACCCTGACCCCCGACGAGATCGCAGCGCTGTTTACCCGCGCGGATGGCGAATTCCTCTTTGCCCGCTGGGGGCGGCCCATCGTGCCAGTTGTGTTTGGCACGGAGGACGCGACCTTGAGCGTGATCAAGGGCGCGGTCGAGGCGGTGGTGGCGCTGTCCGGGCATCAAATGGCCGAGACCGATCCGGAACTGGGCGCGAACCTCATGCTCTTTTTCTTTCGCGACTGGCAGGAATTGCCCGAGGTGCCGGGGCTGGATCGGCTGATCCCCGATCTTGGCCCGCTGGTGGCCAAGCTTGAGGCGGCGGAGGCTAATCAATACCGGATTTTCCGCTTTGATACGGAGGGGGCGATCCGGGCCTGCTTTGTGTTCCTGCGGATGGACGCGCATCTGAGCGCTGTGCCCGCTGAAACATTGGCGCTGAGCCAGATCGTGCAGAGCATGGTTTTATGGTCGGACCGGGCGTTTCAGGACCGCTCGGCGCTGGCCGTGCTGCCGGGGGGCGATGTTGTGCTGCGGCCCGAGATCGGGGCGTTGATCCGGGCCGGGTATGACCCGGTCTTACCGCCGGTCAGTCAGGATGCGAGCCATGCGCTGCGGCTGGCAGCGCGGATCGGTCAGGCCGGGGCGCACTGAGCCTGCAAAGGCGGCAGCCCAGTGGAAACGTCTTGACCGAATCTGCCAGAATAGCCTTAGTACCCCCATTATCTGGGGAAGTTTGTATGAGAAGCGCTATTTGTGGGGGTGTGTTGCTGGTCGCCGCAGCCTTGGGTGGGCAGGCCGAGGCGCAGGGCTGCGGGGGCAGCTATGTGGTCCAGACCGGCGAAACCCTGTCGATGATCGCCGAGCGCTACTATCAGGATGCGGGCAAGTGGACGGTGATCCAATCGTCCAATCTGGATCAGATCGGCAGTGACCCCAACACGGTCCGGGCCGGGATGCGATTGCACCTGCGTTGTATCAATGGTCTGCCCGTCGGATTGGACGCAGCGACCTCCGTGACGGTAAAGCCCGAAAAAGCAACCTCCGCGGCTCGGGCGGTCGCCGGCGACATGGCGCCCGGGCAGGACAGGATCACTATTCTCACTGGCAGCGATCTGTGGCCCTTTGCCGACAAGTCCCTGCCCGAAGGCGGTATGCTGACTGAGGTCGTGCGCGCGGCGATGGGGGCGGCAAACCCTGCGCAGGGCTTTGCCATCCACTGGATAGATGACTGGTCCGCGCATCAGGACCCGCTCCTGTCCAATCGGCTCCTTGATATTGGTTTTCCCTGGCCCAAGCCGGATTGCACCACGGCCCCAGAGGTTTACGGCTGTGTCAACCTGCTGTTCTCTGCCCCGATGTTCGAGGTGCTGATCCTGCTCTTTGTGGACAGAACGCGCCCCATCTCCTTTCACTCAGCGGCGGATCTTCAGGGCAAGACGCTCTGTCAGCCTGCGGGCCTTGATACTGCCCTCTTCGAACAGCAGGGCCGCAACTGGTTAGAGGCGGGAGTGATCACGCTCAAGACGCCGGCAACGGCGGAGGCCTGCCTGAGCATGCTGGTGGAGGGCACGGTTGACGGTGTGGTCCTCAACGAGTTTCAGGGTCGGCGCAAGGTCAAGGATCTGGGGCTGGAGGACCGCGTCATGGTGGCCGATGGTCAGCCGATCTCGGTTGATGGTGCCCATATGGTCGTGCATAAGTCGCACCCGGATGGCCAAGCGCTGCTTGCCATGTTCAACAGAGGTCTGGAAGAAATCCGGGCCAACGGCACCTATCAACAGATCATTGATGCCCATATGACCCGCGTCTGGGCGGGGCTCTGAGGGATGCGGGGCTGGTTCGCAGGCTGGGCTCTGGCGTTTGGCCTGATACTGCCGGGTGGCGCGCAGGCGCTCTGTGACGTGACATATCGCGTGCAACCCGGCGATACGCTAACCTCAATTGCCACCGTGCATTACGAGGATGCCGATCAGTGGACGCTGATCTATTACGCCAATGGCGCCGCTGTCGCGGGTCAGGCGCAGATCCTCGTGGCGGGGAGCGAGGTCTATATTCCCTGTCCGGCGCAGAGTCCTGATCCCGGTGCCACGCCGCTCTTGCAGCGCGGCGCGGAATTGACCTTGCTCACCGCCGGAGGGGATGCGCCCTTTGTTGATCAGGACTGGCCGGGTGGGGGCATGGTCACGGAATTGGTCAATGCGGCGCTGGAGCTGAGCCCCTCGCCCGTGTCCTATGAAATCGTGTGGGAGGCAGAGCGCAGCCAGTCTCTGGAGCCGCTTTTGGGGCAGACGCGCTATGATATGGGCTTTCCCTGGATCAAGCCCGATTGCGCCATGACACCAGAGGTGACGCTCTGCACAGAGTTTCATTTTTCTGACCCCGTGATGGACCTGCCGGTGATGCTGTTCCGGCGGGCCGACCGTGAATTTGCCTATTCACAGGATGCCGATATTCTGGGCACGCGGCTCTGCCGTCCGGCGGGTCGCTTTATCCATGATCTCGACCGGGCCGACCGGCGCTGGCTGGCGGAGGGCAAGATCAGCCTGACCCAGCCCGGCAGCCCCGAGGAATGCTTTGCCCTCTTGATGGCGGGGGCGGTCGATGCGGTGAGCCTTGACGTCTTTGAGGGCGCGGCCAAGATCGTGGCCATGGGCCTGCGCGGACAGGTGGTGCCGGTCGATCAGCCGCTCTCGCGTGAGGCGCTCTATGCGGTGATTTCCAAGACCCATTGGCGCGGCACCACGCATCTCTACCGGCTCAATGCCGGACTCGCCAAGCTGAGCGAGAGCGGGCGCTATGGCGAGATTGTCCAGCGGCATCTGGCGCTGTTCTGGGACGCGTTGAAATAGGCCGAGGTGGTATGCCCCGTGGCTGGCGGGGCATTGTGAGTATTTGAAGAACGATGAAAGCTGCTCTCAGAGCCCCTCGAAGGCGCAGAGCGTGTGGACCTCCATGCCCATGTCGGTCAGGCGTTTGTGGCCGCCCAGGTCAGGCAGATCGACCACGAAAGCGCAGCCGGTGATGATCCCGCCCAGCCGCTCAATCAGGCGAATACCGGCCGCCGCCGTGCCGCCGGTGGCCAAGAGGTCGTCGACCAGTAGCACCCGCTCGCCGGGTTGGATGGCGTCATCGTGGATTTCGACAACGGCCTCGCCATACTCGAGCTGATAGTCTTCCGAGATCACCGCGCCGGGCAGCTTGCCCTTTTTGCGGATCGGCACAAAGCCCACCGAGAGCTGATGCGCGATGGCACCGCCAAGGATGAAGCCGCGCGCCTCGAGCCCTGCCACCTTGTCGATGGGCTGGCCTGCGTAGGGGTGCAGCATCTGGTCGATGGCCATGCGAAACCCGCGCGGATCGGCAAAGAGCGTGGTCACATCGCGAAAGAGAATACCCTCATGCGGGAAATCGACGATGGTGCGGATATAGTCGCGGACGGCTTTGATGGGCGGCATGGCGTGGCTCCGGCTGGCTGCGGCAGGGTTGTGGCTCAGGGCGCGCGTGGGCGCAAGCGCTCAGTGCGTGGTGCGATAGAGGGCGATGACCTCGGTCAGGGTGCTGATGGCCCAGAGGGTAAGGCCAAAGACCACGATGCAAAGGAGGAAATTGAGGGCCGATTGGGCCAGCTGAGCAAGCCGCCCCTCCGGATTGCCGAGAAAGGCGATTTCAGGCCGCAAAAGAAAGCGCGAGGCGATATAGCCAAAGAGCAGCGCCGAGAGACACCAATAGGTGACGGTGAGGATGGGCTGATCATTGGTGCGCGCCAGATAGCTGGCAAAGCCCACCACCAGAACCCAGCGGATGACCTGAAATATCTCATCGGTGAGCGCCTCAAACCGGCGGCCCATGGCATAGCGCCAGTTTTGATCGGTGAGTTTGTCGATGAGATGTGCCATGCCCCTGTTGTGGGCATGGCGCGCGCGGGCGTCCAGTGGTGTGACAGCCCACGCGCGAAGAGTTGAGCAGGTGCGATCAGCCCAGCACCCGCC
This sequence comes from Roseovarius sp. BRH_c41, assembly GCF_000961715.1. Lineage (NCBI taxonomy): Bacteria > Pseudomonadati > Pseudomonadota > Alphaproteobacteria > Rhodobacterales > Roseobacteraceae > Roseovarius > Roseovarius sp. BRH_c41. The sequence continues at coordinate 13,841 of NZ_LADY01000029.1, forward strand.
CCGCCACCGCATCGAGCCGCGCCATAAGCGTAGGGTCGCGTTTCTCGGGGGCGGTGATCAGGGCAAAATCGAGTGCCCGGTCACAGCCATGCGGGCAAGGCGCGCGGTCGGGGCCGAGCAGCGCGGGCAGGCGGCGCACCATGTTGCGGCCCTTGTCGGCATTGCCGGTGAGGGTGGCAATGATGGCGGTGATATCGACCGCGCCGTGATCCGGATGCCAGCTATCATAGTCGGTGATCATGGCGACGGAGGCGTAGCAGAGTTCCGCCTCGCGGGCGAGCTTGGCCTCGGGCATGCCGGTCATGCCGATGACGTCGCAGCCCCAGACAGTGCGGTAGAGTTTCGACTCGGCCAGCGTCGAGAATTGCGGGCCTTCCATGGCAAGATAGGTGCCGCCGCGATGCACGGTGATGCCTGCATCCTCTGCTGCCGCCTCACAGGCGTCCGACAGGCGCGGACATGTGGGATGCGCCACGCTGACATGGGCCACGCAGCCGGGACCGAAGAAGGATTTCTCGCGTGCAAACGTGCGGTCGATGTATTGATCCACGATCAGAAAGTCGCCCGGTGCCAGATCCTCGCGGAAGGAACCGCAGGCCGAGACGCTGATGACATCCGTGACGCCCAGACGCTTGAGCGCGTCGATATTGGCGCGGTAGGGGACGGAAGAGGGGCTATGCACATGGCCGCGCCCGTGGCGGGGGAGAAAGGCCATCGGCACCCCGTCGAGCGTGCCAGTCAGGATTGCATCCGAGGGCGCGCCCCATGGAGTCTCAACCGAGCGCCATTCGGCCTCTTGCAGCCCGTCAATCTCATAAAGCCCGGAACCGCCGATCACCCCGATCATGGTCTGCGTCATATGCTGCTGTCCTGTCTGATGCCCCTTGCGCTCATGGTTACGACGGTTCGCGGCAAATGAAAATGCCCGCGCGGTCCGTGATCCACGCGGGCGGCTTGCCTGTCATCCCCGGCAGGCAGGCAAAGTGGCGACGGGTGTCAGCCCAGCATCGCCACGACCTCTTCAGTGCTCCAGACGGCGTTGGCCATGTAGCGGAAGTTGATCAGCGCCGCGAGATAGCCATCGCCTTCGGGCAGCATGGCGGCGGCGGTAGCGTCCTTGATCACAGCCACCTCAAAGCCCTGCTCCAGCAATTCACGCATATGGCTCTCGGTGCAGAGATTGGCGGACATGCCCGCAAGGATCACCTGATCAATGCCCCGCTTGCGCAGTTGCAGGGCTAGGTCATTATGCTCGGGCCCGTAGAGTTTATGCGGCGACGAGACAATGGTCTTGCCATCATGGATATAGGGTTTGTAAAGATCGAGGAAATCGGCGCCGGAGCCTTCGAAGCCGTCCAGCGACAGTGGGTCCTTGCGGTCGAACATGCCGATCTTGTGCATCAGTTTTTCGAGCGCGCCTTCGAATTTCCAGCCATGATCGGTGGGGTAGTAGTAATGCGGCGACACGGCGACCGTGATGCCCGCAGCCTTGGCCGCTTTGAACAGGCTCTCGATATTGGCGACGGTGTTGTGACGCTCGACGCTGGCGCCGACCACGCCCCAAGTGACGCCATTGGGGCTGAGAAAATCGTTTTGCGGGTCGGTAACCACTAGGGCGACACGGGCGAGGTCGATTTTCATGTCGCTGGGCGGAAGGGCTGGCTCTGCCGGCTCCGCGTAGGGATTGTCCTGCGCCTGTGCGCCGGTGGCGGCAAGGCCGGTCGCGGCGGCGGCAAGGGCCACAGTGCCGGTCAGCGCCTGACGGCGGGTGAGGGTCTTATCGTGGTTGTGATCGGGGCAATTGCACATGGTCTCTCTCCTGAGTGATGTGTGAGTGCCTTGACTGTGACAGGGCTAATGTGCCTTTGCGTCCCGAATGCGGGGCGTCACATCTTATTTTCGTGCCAATGCCGCCGAGGCGTGGCACTGTTTGTCTATGCCTGTCCCTGAGCACATCACAGCGGCCCATGACCGCATCCTGAGCGAGCTGGATATTCAGCCCGAACCTTTCGCGCTCTGTGCGTTGGAGGGGATGTGCAGCCTTGGGTTGGGGCGGGTTCCGGGGGCGACACTGCATTATGTCCTGAGCGGCGAGGGGCATCTGAGCCTGCAAGATCACGCCGCCATTCTCCTGGCCCCGGGCCGGATGGTACTGGTGCCATCCTGCGCGCGCCATTCGCTCAGTCATAATGGCACGGGGGCGACAGGCCTGCCCGAGTGTCGACCTGCGGGGCTTGATCTCGAAGAACATGTCGCACGAGGCGAGGGCGAGGGCACGATGGTCGTGCTTTGCGCCCGCCTGAATCTGGGCTTGCGCGGCACACATGGTCTGATTGATCTGATGCGCGCGCCACTGACCCTTGATCTGACGACGACGCCGGGCGCGGCCCGCGCGATGGAGACGCTGATGAGCGAGGTCACACAAGAGCGCCCCGGTGGTCGGGCCATGGTGCGGGTGCTGCTCTTGCAATGCGTGATCGAGATGCTGCGCGGACGGCTCGAGGCAGGCGATCCGGCGGTGCTCTGGCTGGGCGCGCTGGCCGATCCGGGGCTGTGGCGGGCGCTCTGTGCGATGCTGGAAGATCCCGGCGCGCCACATGCCCTCGAGAGCCTTGCCGAAGCGGCGGGCATGAGCCGGTCGCGCTTTGCCGAGCGGTTTCAGGCGACCTATGGACAGGGTCCGATGGGGTTTCTCCGGGCGCTGCGTCTGGCGCGGGCCGCACAGCTCTTGGTCGATCAGCGTGTGCCGGTCAAGCGGGTGGCGCAGATGGTGGGATTCGCCAGCCGGAGCGCCTTTACCCGTGCCTTTGTCGAGGCATGGGGGCAGTCGCCGCGCGCCTTCCGGCTGGGACAGGACAGGTGATCAGGCGGCGGACCGGGCGCAGAAGGTGACAGTGTTGCGGCCCTGTGCCTTGGCCGCATAGAGCGCGCGATCCGCCTCTTCCAGCAATTGACCGACAGGCGGAGCGGCCCGGCTAGGGGAGGGATTGGCCATTGTGACCCCAATCGACACGGTCACATGCAGCGTGGCTTTGTGCCCCGAGAGGGCGATCGGGGTCTGAGCGATCATGGCGCAAAGCCGGTCGGCGGTGCGTTGGGCGCGCAGGCGGGTGGTCGCAGGCGTCACGATCAGAAACTCCTCGCCGCCAATACGGGCGAGCATGTCGCCCTCGCGCAGATGCGCCCGAAGATGGCGCGTCACTTCGCAGAGCACCCGGTCGCCTGCCGCATGACCGTATCGGTCATTGACCTGTTTGAAAAAGTCGAGATCGGCGACCATCACGGCAAAGCTCTTGCCGGTGCTCCGACTCGTTTCTATCACCCGTTGCAGGAAGGGTAGGGCGAACCGGCGGTTATGCGCGCCCGTAAGCGGGTCAATCATCGCCGCCTTCAGCCCATCGCGCAACGCCGCCCGAAGCCGTTCTGCGCGCCGCTTGCGCCGCAGTTGCGTGGAGATGCGCAGGATCAGTTCTTCGTGATCCGACTGGCCATTGATGACGTCATCCGCCCCCATATCCAACAGCGTCACCGCAAGCGAGTCTGCCTCGGCATCCAAGAGCACGATAACCGGGCTGCACCGGGTGCGTTGCGCCGTCTTCAATTCCGCCACCAGGCGTAACCCTTCTTCTGCGTCGATAGCGGCGATGCGCAGCAAATAGACATCGGCAGACGGCTGCATCCCCGAAAGGGGCGGCGCGTGATCCATGTCGATTATGCTGGTGCCGTGGATCGAGCCCCCGGCGAGACAGGTTTGCAGGGCATGTGCCTCGGCGCGTGATCTTGCGATGATGCCGATGCGTCCCGGCAGATCGAAACCGGCATGCGGCTCGGCAAATCCCAAGGCCTGTGCGGTGCCAATCTGGCCACTGAGTTCCAATTCGCTGTGATATTGCCGCAAGAGGTTGCGCAATCGTGCCAAAAGCAACGCCTCGGACACCGGTTTGATCAGAATGTCATCCGCCCCGGCACAGAGTGCGGCACGGCGTTCCGTCTGACAGGTGCCGGGCTGCAAGAGCATGACCGGAATGCCCCGCACCGCGTCGGAGCGGCGCAGTGCGGTCACGAACTCTGTCGCCGTGACATCGGCAAGACGAGCATTGGCGAGGATGAGATCAGGACGGTCCCGCACCGCGAGCGTCATGGCCTCTTTGGCCGAAGACGCCTGTAAAACCTCGTAATGCGCAGCGCAAAGTTTGACCTTCAACTCGATCCGATTGGTCGCAAGATCGTCGACGATCAGAATTCTACCTGACATGGACGTAGCGCCTTTGCTCTTGCCCTTTACGATTGGTTCACTATCCATTGCAGAGGTTAAGAAAACCTTTCCAGAAATTAACCGGGATGACGATGCAGCAGGAAACCGCCGAAACAATCGCGTTGCAGGCTCTCAGTTGGCTGGCCGGTCAGGACGATCTGTTGCCGGTGTTTCTGGGGGCGACGGGGGCCTCGCAGGACGATGTGCGGGCACGCGCGACAGAGCCGGAGTTTTTGGGCGCAGTGCTGGATTTCCTGATGATGGATGATGCCTGGGTCGTGGGGTTCTGCGATGCGCAGGGATTGAAATACGAGACGCCGATGATGGCGCGCGCGGCGCTGCCGGGCGGCGCACAGATGAGCTGGACATGAGCCGCGCCGACGGCGTCCTCTTTGACAAGGACGGCACGCTCTTTGATTTCCACGCCACCTGGAGCGTTTGGGCGCATGGCGTCATTCACGATCTGGCAACGGGCGATCCCGCCATCATGGACCGCTTGGCGCAGGAAATACATTACGATTTGGACGCGCGCCTGTTTCGGCCCACAAGCCCGATCATCGCGGGCACCAACCGTGCGGCTGCCGAATGTTTGGGGCGCGCCCTGCCGGGGCGCGCGATTGAAGAGATCGAGGAACATCTGCTGCTGACCTCGGGCACCGCGCCCTTAGCCCCTGCCGTGCCGCTGGCCCCCTATCTTGAAGGGCTTGCAGCGCGGGGGCTGCGGCTGGGTGTGATGACCAATGACAGCGAATACGGGGCGCGCGCGCATCTGACTGCGGCAGGTGTGCTGGCGCATTTCGATTTCATCGCCGGGTTTGATTCCGGCTATGGGGCCAAGCCGGCGCCGGGGCCGCTTCTGGCCTTTGCCCGCGCTATGGGCATGGAGCCTGCCCGCGTGGTCATGGTGGGTGACAGCACCCATGACCTGATGGCGGGGCGCGCAGCGGGGATGCAATGCGTGGGCGTGCTGACCGGCACGGCAAGCCGCGCCGATCTGGAAACGCTGGCCGATATCGTGCTGCCCGACATCGGCCATATCCCGGCTTGGCTGACTGCATGAGGCAACACCCCCTGTTCGGGCTGGCGCTGGCGACCTTCGGTGCGCTGATGCTCACGCCGGATGCGCTTTTCATGCGGTGGTCGGGTATGGGCGGCTATCAGATGGTCGGTTGGCGCGGGTTGCTGATGGGGCTGGTGTTCCTGATCCTCTGGGGTCTGACCTCCAAGCATCGGTTGCGTGATCTGGGCCTTCTGGTGAGCGGTTACGGGATTGGCGTCGTGGTCTGCCAATATGCCAATGCCACGCTCTTCAGCCTTGGCATCGCCAATGCGCCGGTCGCTGTCGTGCTCTGTGCCGTGGCGACCGTACCGGTGTTCGCGGCCCTCTTTGCCCGGCTCATCATCGGGGAGCCGACGCGCATCGCCACATGGATCACCATTGCCGTCGTCCTGGCGGGCATCGCGCTGGCGGTCTTTGGCGGCGGGCACGGGGATGTGACACTGGATCGCGCCGCCCTCTGGGGGGCCTTGGCGGGACTGGGCGTGGCGATGGTGCTGGCGCTCAATTTCGTGATCCTGCGGGCGCAGCCACAAATCCCGATCCTCTTGGTGATCGGGTTGGGCGCGGTGCTGGCCGGGGCCTCTGGCGTGATCGTCACTGGGCCTGCATTGATGCTGCAGGGCGAGGTCTGGGCGATTGCGATCTGTGGCCTCGTGATCCTCCCGGTGTCGTTCTTTTCGCTGTCGCTTGCCTCGCGCTATACCCATGCCTCGAATGTGAGCCTGTTGCTCCTTCTAGAAACGGTGTTGGGGCCGCTCTGGGTCTGGCTGGGCACGGGTGAGGGGCCGACGCCCATGATGCTGGCGGGGGGTGTGATCGTGGTGATCAGTCTGGCGCTCTACCTCTGGCAGACCGGGCGGCGGCGCATGGCGCGGCAAACGTGATGCGCAAAAAACAAAAACGACAGCATAAGTCGCAAAGCGGCATGTGACGCTGCCTTGCGCGGTGTTTCGTGAGGTCAAACGAGCACCGGAGGGCGTCACATGGTCGAAGATCTCAAACGTAGAACACGTAGTGGCGGACGCGCAGGCGGGGCCGCCCGCCGGGGCAGCGCTGTCATCGAACAGATGCCATGGAACCCGCCCATCAACCGCGACCGACCGACCGAGCCGTTGTCCGATGTGGGCGTGCTGGCGATTCACGATGGGGCGATGCGCATTCTCGAAGAGATCGGGATCGAATTCCTCAACCCCGAAGCGGTCGAAATCCTGCGCGCCTCGGGTGGCTGCGAGATCAATGGCGAGAATGTCCGCATGGGCCGCGATTTCGTCATGGAGATGATCGGAAAGGCACCGGAAAGCTGGACCATCACGCCGCGCAATCCCGAGCGGCAGATCACTATCGGCGGCAATCATCTCAATTTCGGCAATGTCTCCTCGCCGCCGAGTTACTGGGATATGAAGATCGGGCGCAAGGTCTCGGGCACCCGCGAGATGTGCCAGAACCTGTTGAAACTGACGCAGTATTTCAACTGCATCCATTTCGCGGGCGGCTACCCGGTGGAACCGCAGGACATTCACGCCAGCGTCCGGCATCTCGACGTGCTCTACGACAAGCTGACGCTGACCGACAAGGCGATGCATGCCTATAGCCTGGGCGCAGAGCGGGTCGAGGACGTGATGGAGATGGTGCGGATTGCGGGCGGCCTCAGCCACGAGGAATTCGAGGCGACGCCACGGATGTATACCAACATCAACTCGACCTCGCCGTTGAAACACGACTATCCGATGCTGGATGGTTGGATGCGGCTGGCGCGGCGGGGGCAGGGGCTTGTGGTCACACCCTTCACGCTGGCGGGCGCAATGGCGCCGGTGACGATGGCGGGGGCGGTGGCGCAATCCATTGCCGAGGCGCTCTGTGCTGTGGTTCTGGCGCAACTCATCCGCCCCGGCGCGCCCTGTGCCATTGGCACCTTTACCAGCAATGTCGACATGAAATCCGGCGCACCCGCCTTTGGCACGCCCGAATATATGCGCGCCACCCAGATGACCGGGCAATTGGCGCGGTTCTACAAGCTGCCGATGCGCGCCTCGGGCGTCTGTGCGGCCAACGTGCCCGACGGTCAGTCCATGTGGGAAACCTCCAACAGCCTCTGGTCCGCAGTGCAGGCAGGGGCGCATATGGTCTATCACGCCGCCGGATGGCTCGAGGGCGGGTTGATTGCATCCCCGGAGAAGTTCATCATGGATTGCGAAATCTTGCAGCAAATCCAACGCTATATGGACCCGATGCTGACGGCCACCGAACCCGATGACATCGCCATAGAGGCCATCCGCGAGGTCGGTGACAAGGGGCATTTCTTTGGCATCCAGCACACGCAGGACCGCTATACCACCGCCTTCTATCAGCCCTTCCTCAGCGATTGGCGCAATTACGAAGCCTGGGAGGCGGCCGGCGCGGTCTGGACCCCCGCGCGGGCGCATCAGGTGTTTCAGGACATCATCGCCGGGTTCGAAGCCCCACCGATGGAAGACGCCGTGCGCGAGGAACTGGCGGATTTCGTGGCACGCCGCAAGGCCGAGGGCGGGGCGCCCACGGATTTCTGACGGGGAAGGTTCATCATTGGCGATGCGCGGGGCGGCGCGTACCGCGCGGTGGCGATTATGGCCAAGGTCAGATCAGACCCAGAAGTGGTGATAAGTCTTGACGACAAACGGAGTGTTTCAGGCCGGCGCGTTGCGGAAGGCTTCGGGCCTGTAGCGTACCTTGGCATTTGGCCCCTTGGGGTCAAGCGTGTAGAGTTCAGGGTATTTTGAAAGGTAGGCGCGCCAGTTTTTTACGGGTATTTTGCTAAGCTTCACGCCGTGATCCCTGAACATGCGCGTCGATAGTATTCTGACTTCCAACCCATTCGCATCCTTGCAATTGGACCGGATTACGTTCCTGATTTTTTGATCAAGGTCGGATACAATATCGCCCACTATGGGCTTTGCAATCTCGGCCTTGGGCTGCGGTATTTTAGCAGAACATGGCGGAGCGGATGTGATCACGTGGAATTCCGAACACGCCGCGCGAAATCTCTCGAGCGTCTTGGCCTCTCCCGCTCCGATCACGGTCAGCCCATAGCCCCGCAAACGAGTGGCAAGATGGGTGAAATCCTGATCCGAACTGACCAAAAGCACCGCCTCGCATTGCTCGGAGAGCGCGCGTTCCATCGCATCGATGCACATCAGCATGTCTGTGGCGTTCTTGCCGCTGCCGGAATGGATGAACTGAAAGCCGGGAACCTTGTCCCAATCAGGCAGAAGACCGACATTGCCATAGGCGCGCAGCAGGTCCGGCGCGCCGTGACGGCGGGCCAGATCAAGGATGGTCTGGGCGTGCGTCACTGAGATATTGTCGGCATCGACAAAGGCCGAGAGGCGCAACGGCACCGTAAGGCGGATCGGGGGCAATGTGCTCATGCCCGCAGCCTAGGAGGTGAATATGGATGGAATTGGGACGGCGGGAGATCTTTTTTATGGCGCGCACGTCAGGTGCGTGACTGCGGGGCTAGGGGACATGAGTATTTGGACCAAGAAAAAGTCACCCCACCACCTTGCCATCCAGCCAGCGACGACAGGCCCGGTCCACCCCAGCATGAAGGCAAAGCGTCAGGATCGCCAGCACGATCAGGGCGGCGAACATCAGATCAATCTTGGCGCGGCCGTTGGCCAGCAGCATGAGATAGCCGAGCCCCTTGGACGCGCCCACCCATTCGCCGATGATCGCCCCGATGGGCGCATAGACCGCAGCGAGGCGCAGACCCGAGGCAAAACCCGGCAGCGCGGCAGGCACGCGGATATGCCACATGAGCCGCGCCCGGTTTGCGCCCATGACGCGCGCGAGGTCGAGCCAATGCGGCGGTGTGCGCATCAACGCGTCAAAAAAGGCTGATGTCACCGGGAAATAGATGATCAGGAGCGCCATCGCGACCTTGGACCAGAGGCCATAGCCCAGCCAGAGCGTGAGAATGGGCGCGAGGGCAAAAACCGGGATCGCCTGGGAAAAGACCATCATCGGGCGGATCAGACGCCGAGCCACATGCGAGGACGCGAGGCCAATCGCCGAGAGGCCGCCGAGAATCGCCCCCAAGGCGAGGCCAATCAACACCTCTGCCGCCGTAATGGTCGCGTGATGGGCAATCAGCGCGCGGCTGGCCCAGAGGGTTTCGGCCACGCGCGCCGGCCCCGGCAGGATGAAGGGCGGCAATGCCGCGAGCGTCACCAGCGCCTGCCAGAGCACAAGCGCGAGCGCTGTAGAGGTGGCGATGGTGACAAGACGGCTCATGGGGCAGGGTATCCGGCGAGGGCCGCATCGAAGAACGCGCGCTCCAGCCTTGTGGCTGTGACAAAGGCGGATTGTGCGGCAGCTTGATCCTCGGGCGAGAGGATAGGCCAGACCTGATCAAGCTGGCCGCGCAGATAGGCCACGACGCCCTCGAACCCCGGCCCGCTGTGCAGGGTGATCCATTCCCCGAACCAAAAGCGGAGGTCTGTGGCGCGGTCCGCATGTGGGCTGGCCCAGTCGAGATAGGTCCATTCGGCGACGCTCAGCACCGCGATCATTTGCGCATAGCGCCCTGATCTTGCCGCCGCGCGCATCAGCGCCTGAAACTCGGCTGTCACCGGATGGGCGGCGGCGGGCGGCTCTACAGTGCCGCCCAAAGCGTCAATCGCACGCAGGAAATAGGTATTCTCCGGTCCTGAAATCAGCCCCAGAAACTGTGCCGCCGGTATGGCATCCGGCAGGCTGGGCGCATGGGCGATGGCAGAGGCCAAGAGCCGCACGAAATCCTCGATAAAGAGGTAATCCTGTTGCAGATAGGCGAGCATCAGCGCCTCGGGCAGCGTGCCCGCCGCAAGCTGGTCGGTAAATGCGTGCCGGGTGGCGGCCTGCCAGTCCTCGGCCACAAGGGATTTGAGATGGTCGGTGGGGCGCATGGCTGTTTCCTTTCAGGCGGGCGCGCGCAGGCGGGCAAAGAGCCGGCCCTGCGCGGCCAAAGTCTCGGGGTCATCCACCGCGCGTGGCACCGGGGCAGAAGGCGACGTCACATCCTCCAGCCCGGTCTCGGTCAGGATATGGATGGCGTGTCCCATGCGCGCGGCCTCGGCCGGGTCATGCGTGACCATCAGCACCGTGCGCTCCGTCAGATGCGTGGCCGTGAGATCCTGCATCTGCGCGCGGGTGCGGGCATCCAGCGCCGAAAACGGCTCGTCGAGGAGGACGATGGGGCGATCCTCCATCAGCGTGCGCGCCAGCGCCACACGCTGTTTCTGCCCGCCCGAAAGCGCATGGGGGCGCTTGTCGGCATGATCCGCCAGCCCCACCCGCGCCAGCATCTCGCGCGCCCGCAGAATGTCGCGCGGTCTGCCGCGCAGCCGCGCCCCAAGCGTCACATTGCCCAGCACATCAAGCCAGGGCATCAGCATTTCACCCTGCGCCATCAGCGCCATGCGCCCCGGAAGCGGCAGACCGTCCGAGGCCGCGATTGTCCCGGCAAACTCTGTCACCTCGTCCAGCCCGGCAATCAGGCGCAAGAGCGTCGTCTTGCCCACGCCGGACGGTCCGAGCAGACAGGTGATGCGCCCGGCCCTCAGGGTTAGCCGCAGCGGTCCAAAGACCGGCACAGCCCCAATCCTGGCGCTGCCATCGAGGGTCAGACTGGGCGGTGCGGTCATGCGCGGCCTCTTCAAGCTTGGGCCGCAGGCTAAGGGGAAGAAGGGCGCAAGGCTGCGCGGTCTCCGTTCCCTCCGCCGGTGCAAGCCGGATCAGGTTCGATGGGTTGGCTCTTCGCCTCTCAGCCCAAGCGGGCACCCCAACGGATATGTCAGGTGTAGCAATGCGTCTTGCCGTTGGCAAGGCTGCGGTGGCGCATGGAATATACCCTGCATTTTAGATGTTCAGCGCTTGTTAGGACTTGGCTGTCAGGCTGGCGCCATCTGAGGGGAGAGTGTCATGCACGGGCTGGTCAACCGCGCCATCGAGAGATTTGTCAGGGATACCTATGGGCGCGATGTGTGGATTGACACGATTCGGCGATTGGATATGGGCCTGACCGAATTTGAATCGATGATGATCTACGAGCCGCAGGTGACCGCGCAGGTGCTTGCGGCGGTGGGCACGCGGCTTGCGCGCGGGCGCGACGACTTGCTTGAGGATATCGGCACCTATCTGGTCTCCAATCCGGCGACCGAGGCGTTGCGCCGCTTGTTACGGTTCAGCGGGGTGGATTTTGTCGATTTCCTGCATTCGCTTGATGACCTGCCAGAGCGCGCGCGCCTTGCGGTTTCTGACCTCGACTTGCCCGCCCTGGAACTGCTCGATCAGGGCGGCGGGCTCTACCGCCTGCATGTCGGCTGTCCAGAAGGGGATGGGCCGCGTTTCGGGCCAGTGGTGGTCGGGCTTTTGCGGGCGATGGCGGATGACTACGGCGCGCTCGCGGTGGTCGAGCATCAGGGCGAGGCCGGAACCTGTGAGATCCTCGAAATTCGGCTTCTGGACGAGGGGTTTGCCCATGGGCGCGCCTTTGTTCTGGGGGCCGGAGGGGGGGCGCCATGACGGATCGCGATCAGGTGCTGTGCCAGATTCTGGCGGGCTTTTGTCCGATGCATGCAGTGCTGGACGAAACCGGGCATGTGGTGGGGGCGGGGCCAACCCTTGCCAAACTCTTTGGCGATCGTCCGATGCACGGCGTGCGGTTTCTCGACCTGATCGACCTCTGCCGCCCGCAGACAGCGCGCGATATGGCGGAGCTGCGTGCCTGTCACGGCGTGCGTCTGCGGCTTCGTCTGCGGGCCGCACCACGGACCACGCTCAAGGGTTTGCTGCTGGCCCTGCCCGGCGGCGGCGCGGTGGTGAACCTCTCCTTCGGGATTTCGGTTGGGGAGGCGGTGCGCGATTTTGGCCTCACCGGCGCGGATTTCGCCGCGACCGATCTCACGACCGAGATGCTCTATCTGATCGAGGCAAAATCCGCCGCGATGGAGGCCTCGCGCAAGCTGAATCTGCGGCTGCAGGGCGCGCGCATCGCTGCCGAAGAACAGGCCTTCACCGACACGTTGACCGGTCTCAGAAACCGGCGCGCGCTCGACCATGTGCTCGATCGGCTGATGCAGAGCGAGCAGGATTTCGCACTGCTGCACCTGGATCTCGATTTCTTCAAGCAGGTCAATGACACGCTGGGCCATGCCGCGGGCGATCACGTGTTGCAAGTGGTCGGAGAGCGGCTCTTGGCCGAAGTGCGCGCCGACGACCTGATTGCGCGGGTGGGCGGGGATGAATTCGTCATTCTCCTCTTGGGTATGACAGATCACGCACCGACCAAAGACCTTGCCACGCGCATGATTGCCCGGTTGCAAGAGCCCGTGGTCTTTCGCGCTCAGGAGTGCCGGATTTCAGCCAGTATCGGCGTCACGTTGAGCTGTGATTATGATATACCAGAGCCGGTACGGATGATGGCCGATGCCGATCTGGCGCTCTATGCCGTCAAGGCGTCCGGCCGCGGACGCGCGATCGTCCACGCCGCACACCTGTGCCGCACGCCCCCTCTGCCGGGCCTCGCCTGAGCCGGATCAGCCGGGCCAGTTTGCGCTGTCGGTCAACATTGCCAGAATACGGGCGGGGTCCTCTTCATGGGCCAGATGCCCCAACCCATCCAACGCAACCACCTGCGCGCAGGTCAGACGTGCCGCCGCGCGCGTCGAGGTATCGGGCGGCACCGCCTGATCCCGCGCACCGGTGATCAAGAGGCACCGGTTGGGAACAGCGCTCAGCCGGTCCAGCAAAGGGGCCACATCCCATTGCGCCATCATTTGCAGCGTGCCATCGACATGCGCCCGGTCCGCGATCAGACGCCCATAGAGCGTCAGACCATCGGGCGGGATGCGCGATCCGGTGCTCTCGATCAGACGACGTGCGCGCGTCACCTTGTCCGCACCCAGCGTAAAGAGCGCCGCTGTCAATGGGTTGAGCGCCAGCAACTTGGCCAACACTGGAAACAGCCAGCCCGCGACGCCCTCGAAGGGTCCCAAGGCGGCATTGAGACAGGCAATGTCCGGCGGCTTGCCATCGGGGGTCATCAGACGCGTGGCCAGCTCGAGCGCAATCGCGCCCCCAGCCGAATGCCCCACAATCAGATCGGGCTGCCACCCCTGCGCCTCGCAAAGTGCTGCGATATCCTCGGCCATACCGGTCAGGCCCAGACGGCGCTTGGCACCGGCACGGCTGAATCCCTGTCCCGGCAGATCAATGGCAATCACCCGGTGGTTCTGCGCCAAAAGCGGCATCAGATCCCGCCAGCTATGGGTCGAGGCCCCGGCTCCGTGCAGCAAGATCGCCAGCGGACCGCTGCCCATGTCCTGCACATGCCAGTGATGCGGCGCATGGTATAGTCGCCGGGAGTGCGCGTTGTGGGGCCATGTCGCCAGATCGCGCTGCCAGTCCATGGCTCAATCTCCCAGGGCCAAGGAAACAGCCGCAGAGATTGCGCGCGCATCGGCGCGGGGCAGAGGCAGGTGCCGCGCGCCCATCTCGGCCGCAAGATGTGCCGGTTCCGGGCCGGGACGGGCTGAGATGTCGATGACGATGGCGGGCCGGCTCTGGTCGCGCCACAGGCGGGCCATGCGCGTGGCATCCAACCCGGCCTGCACCCGGTCGCCGTGGCCATCTAGCGTGATATTGGCCCGCGCATCGGTCAGCAGCGCCAGCGCCGGGCTCAGCCCGTGGGTCTCGGCCTGACAGGCCAGGATCAGCGCCGCTTCAAGCGCCGCAGCAAGCGGCGTGCCGCCGCCACCGGGCAGACCTGCAAGCCGCCGCTTGGCCTGCACCAACGCGCGCGTCGGCGGCAGGATCAGCTCTGCACCCTGACCCCGAAACGCGATCAACGCCACACGGTCGCGCCGCGCATAGGCCTGCGCGAGCAGCAGTTCAACGGCGCCCTTGGCCTCGGCCAGACGGGCCAGGGCTGACGAACCAGAGGCATCCACGGCAAAGATCACCAGCCGGTCGGCGCGATCCTCGAACCGCTTTATTTGGATGTCTGAGGCGTGAATGATGAGACCCGGCGCATCGGGCCGGGTGCGCCGCCGCAGGGCTTGCCAGGGGGCTGCGCTGCGCAGCGTGGCAATCAGATCAATCCGCCCGCGCCCATCCGGCGCACCGGC